>NZ_JBALOZ010000132.1:0-20126 GCF_036965125.1 Bacillus sp. JJ1503 | reverse complement strand
GATTTAATATCTTGATTTAATATAGTTCTAAACTCTTCCGTTTTATTAGTAATGCTGCCTGTTTTACCATTATTAATATCCTTTTGAATATTCTCAGGAAAAATAATAAATTCTTTCTTATCCTTTTTCTCTTTTTCTCTTTCTTGCAATATATTTAATACCATTTGAGCAGTATTAGCCGCAGAGAATTTTTCTTCATTTTTCTTTATAAAAAAGGCTGATTGAGAGAAGAATGTCATGAATGAGATAAAAATAATGGTGAGTATTAATATGGATAGCAGTAATTCCAGTAAAGTAAACCCTTTTTGATTCATTTCTATCCCTCCAACTCAAAGAAAGTACAATCTTCTCAAACACTCTCATTTATTATACAATATGAATCATCCATGAAAAGTTCTATTTAGGTCTTTTTTAGTAGTTTTTGAAAAAATGTAACATTTTGCCTGCAGTTTTTGTGATAAATTGGGATTATAATTTTTTTGGGGGTGTAGAGGAATGATAACTGCTATATTTTTGATAGTTTCGTTGTTAATTCTTACGCCCGTATTGCTTTTGCTGCCGATTGGGTTTCCTAAGAAGTGGAAACTTGTTCTTATTGGTGTTGCATTCTTACTAGCAAATGTAGGACTAATGGCTAATATGCAATTACCAATATATCAAACGATATTGATTATTTTTCTGCTTTGTTTTTTAATTACCCTTTTGATAGAGAAAAGAATAGTGAATGTTACTCAAACGAAAGTAGATTCTAAGCCGATAGAGAAGAAAATCATATCCATAGAAAAAGAAACTTTACATAGAGAAGATGAGAAACCAAATATAGTCATAGAAAAAGAAGCTTTACCCACTGTGCTAAATGAAGTAGCTGCAGCTAGCGAAATTCCTCAAGAAGAGGATGACTTAATGGAGCAGGAAAATTCTCTCTATGAGGAAGACGAGGCTTCTGAGGAAATTCAAATAGTTGCACAAAAAATATTTGATACTGAAACTCCGGTAGATCCTCTAGACTTAGATGAGGATGTTTCATTTCTAGAGAATCGGGTAGCAACGATCACTACTAATGGAGACGTGAGCAGTACAAAGCATCAGGAGAATAATTCTGAAAACGCTTATATGTCAGAAATTGAGAAATTACTCGAAGAAAATGATATAGGGTATGAGGAAACAGAAGAGATGCCTAAAACAATTGATCATGTTCCTCAACCTGTAATGGAAGAATTAGAGGAAATTGTGTTTACTAAAGAGCTTCAAATAGAAGAAGATAATGAGGAAAAAACTGATTTGGATGAAGAAATTGAGATTGAAGAACTAGTATTTCATAAATAAGAGATAAGCAATTGAAGGGGAGTTGGCTAGGTGAAAAACAAGCAAGGAATTAAAATTTTTATTGTGCTTTTCCTTTCTACATTTTTTATCTTTGCCTTCTCGCATTACGGTGCTTCCGCTTTCAATTCGATTATCAATAATGCTGACAACTTTGATGAGAATACAGTGGTTGGAAATGTTAACATTTCGGGCAAAAATGAATCAGAGGCGATGAAAGCTGTAGATGAGCAGCTAACCCTTTGGTTAAATGAAATGGTAATAAATATTCATTTTAAAGAAAATCAGATTCAGTTAGACAATGTTTTGTTTCGTTTTAATATTACTGAATCAGTTAAAACAGCACAAAATGGGCAGCAGAATACGGTAATTGTCCAATTTGAAGAGAACACGTTAGAAGATTCTATCTTGAATTCTTACCCTTTAATAGATTCCCGATCTATTGATTTTGAGAAATTACAGACAGATTTGTTAAAAAGTGCAACACGATTACAATCTGAACAACTTGAATTAAAGCTTGAAGACTATATTACAAGTTCAAGTATTAATGAAGATGTTGTAATTCATGAAGTTCAAGTTAAAACAGATGTAGTTCATTTTAGCAGTATATTAGAAAAGCCTATTGAGATTCCAGCTAATAATAGGTTCTCTTTACTTAAGCTAATAGAAGAAAAAGGGTTTAACAATATGTCTGCAGATGCTCTAAATGCCATAGCCTCTGGCATATATCAATTAATTTTGCCGACTAACTTTGCAATTATTGAAAGAAATATCGGGAATGAAAAGCCTGAATATATTCCATTAGGTTTTGAAGCAAAAGTAGATTCACAAAAAAATATCGATCTTATTTTTGTTAATCCGAATGAAATACCATACGAAATTAATATGCAGTTTTTTGACAGTGTGTTAATCCTTTCGCTCAAAGGGAAATCCTTTTTAAATAAGTATGAGGTTATTTCAAATGATGAACAAAGCTTTAAACCCAAAATTATAAAACAGTATAATTCCTTGTTAAAGCCTAGTGAAAAAGTGGTTGAAAGGCAAGGTAAAGAAGGATTATTTATTAAAGTTTTTCGAGAGATTTATGATGAAAAAGGAGCACTTTTAAGAAGTGAAGCTATTTCAGAAGATTTCTATCCTCCTATTCATCAAATTGAAGTGTACGGTCTCATCAATAAAGCCGATGTTGAAGCTGGCAGCCAGGCAGAGACTGGTTCCGAAAATACTGAGTCTTTAGATGATAATCAACAGAGTAACAATAGCAATCTGACAAGTTCTGATATGGATGAAGAAGCAATTGGAGTGATTAAATCGAATAGTGATCTCTGGGGCAAGCCAATTGAACAAATGAAATAATCATATAAAGCAGGGATAGTATATGAAACAAAATCGGCAGCGGCTTGGTGATTTACTTGTAAATGCTGGCCTTATTACAGAAGAGCAGCTCCTAGTAACATTAAAGGAAAAAAGTGATGGGCAAAAGCTTGGTGATGCCCTTCTTCAAAGGGGATTTATTACGGAACAGCAGCTTATTGAAGTACTTGAATTCCAACTCGGCATTCCACATATAAGCCTGTATCGCTTTCCATTTGATACAAAGCTATTTAATATTATTCCAAAAGAGATAGCAAAGCGTCAGCTCTTAATTCCTATGAAAAGAGACGGGGACAAGCTGTTTGTCGCCATGGCTGATCCAATGGACTTTTTTGCAATAGATGATTTACGTCTGTCAACAGGATTCCAGATTGAGACGGCCATTGCAACGAAAGATGATATTTTAAGAGCGATAAACAAGTATTATGACATCGATGAGGGCTTTGAGGAACTACTGGGTGATGATTCGCAAACAGAGACAGTTCAAGAAGAAAAGATAACAGATCAGGACTCACCAATTGTAAAATTAGTGAACCAAATTTTATCGAATGCTGTTACGATGAAAGCTAGTGATATTCACATTGACCCACAGGAAACGAAGGTTGTTGTTCGTTACAGAATTGATGGGGTCCTAAGAGTGGAACGTGTTCTTCCAAAGCACATGCAGGGTGTTCTGATTGCCAGGATTAAAATAATCGCAAACCTAGATATTACAGAGCACCGCATCCCGCAGGACGGAAGAATAAAAGTAAACCTTGACTTTCATCCTGTTGATTTACGTGTTTCTACCTTGCCAACTGTATTTGGCGAAAAAGTGGTTATGCGGATTCTTGATTTAGGCAGCTCTTTAAATGATATCAAAAAGCTAGGCTTCAATAAATTAAATTTAAAGCGATTTAAAGACATGATCGAAAAGCCAACGGGAATTGTTCTGTTAACAGGACCAACAGGTTCTGGGAAATCATCCACTTTATATGCGGCATTAAACCAGTTAAATAGTGAAGAAGTGAATATTATCACGATTGAAGATCCGGTTGAGTACCAACTTGAGGGCATTAATCAAATTCAAGTAAATTCCAATATCGGTATGACATTTGCGGCAGGATTGCGCTCTATTCTTCGCCAAGACCCAAATATCATTATGGTCGGTGAAATTCGAGATAAGGAAACAGTTGAAGTCGCTATACGAGCCTCACTTACAGGGCATTTAGTATTAAGTACTCTCCATACGAACGACTCTATTGGTACCATTACTAGATTAATGGATATGGGAGTTGAGCCTTTTCTAGTTGCTTCGTCACTTAGTGGAATTGTCGCTCAAAGACTTGTCAGGAGAATTTGCCGAGATTGTGCAGAGGTTATTGCACCTTCTAAGCGAGAGGTAGAGATTTTTGCAAAAAGAGGGATGAGTGTAGATAAAGTCACTCGCGGTCGGGGCTGTTCATCATGTAATATGACAGGCTACAAAGGAAGGATTGCCATTCATGAGGTGCTTGTCGTCAATGATGATATAAGACGCACGATTATGAATGGGGAATCAATTACTAGATTAAGAGAATTAGCGATAAAAAATAAAACGATCTTCCTTATCGATGATGGCTTGTTAAAGGTAAAACAAGGACTAACTACTACTGAAGAAGTATTACGAGTCGCGATACTTGAATAGGGGTGCGAGGAATGAAGGAAAAAATAGATTATTTATTACGCGCCGCATTTGAATTGAAAGCATCAGATTTGCATATAACCGTTGGTGTTCAGCCAATTCTTAGGATAAATGGAGACTTGAAAAAATACGGAAAAGAACCATTATTGCCTGAAGAAACGGAAGGAATGGCAAGGGCGATTATTCCGGAGCATATGTGGGAGCAGTTTAAGGAAAAGGGAGAATTGGATTTCTCCTATGGCATTCCGGGTGTTTCCAGATTTCGTGTGAATACATATCACCAAAGATCGTGTATAGCAATGGCTATTCGGGTTGTACCGACAAAAATTCCAACGATTGAGGAGTTAGAGCTGCCGAATATTTTACGTAAAATAGCCGAAAAGCCACAAGGCCTTGTCCTAGTGACAGGCCCAACAGGCAGCGGTAAATCTACGACACTAGCTTCAATGATCCAGTATATGAATGAAACGATGCGAAAGCATATTATCACACTCGAAGATCCAATTGAGTATTTGCATAAGCACGGAAATTCAATTATTGATCAGAGAGAGGTTGGCTTTGATACGAGGAATTTTGCAAATGGTTTAAGGGCGGCATTACGCCAGGATCCTGACATTATTTTAGTTGGTGAGATGCGTGATTTGGAAACTATTCAAACTGCGATTACGGCTGCTGAAACGGGGCATTTAGTTTTAGGAACCTTACATACATCAAGTGCACCATCGACAATAAATCGTATTATCGATGTATTCCCACCTTCTCAGCAGCCACAAATTCGAATTCAGCTTGCTTCCGTTCTAGTGGCGATTATTTCACAGCGGCTCTTTCAACGAGAAGATATTAAAGGCCGGAAAGCTGCAACTGAAATATTAATTAATAATTCGGCCGTAGCTAATCTTATTCGAAATGAAAAAATCCATCAAATCGTGAATATTATGCAAACGTCACGTGGACAGGGAATGCATACACTTGAGAGCAATATTAAAAGTTTAATTCAGTCCGGCATCATCTCTAAAGACATTGCAGAACCATTCCTGCAGGAGATGTTAACTTAAAATGGGTAGATATAAATATTCCGGCCGAAATCGTAAAGGGAAAATAGAAGGAATAATCAACTCAACATCGAAAAGGGAAGCAATGTTTAAATTAAGAGAGGAAGGAATTAGGGTTTTGGAGATCGCTGAAGTGCCTGAATCCTTCTTAACAAAAGATATTTCAATCGGAAATCCTGTTAAGCTACAGCACTTTGTTATTTACTTAAGACAATTTTCAACATTATTAAAAGCAGGGATATCTGTAGTAGAATCTACAAAAATACTATCTGTACAAACGGAAAGTAAAGCCTTGAAAAAAGCGCTGTTGGCTATTGAAGGAGATTTAAGAGAGGGAAATCCACTCTCGGACGCCGCTGCTAAACATAAAAAAATCTTTACATCGATGTTTATCAATATGGTTCGTGCAGGTGAGGCAGGCGGTAATATGGATGAAACGCTTGAAAGACTTGCTGAACATTTTGAAAAACAGCATAATACTAGGCAGAAAATTACCTCTGCACTAGCCTATCCAATTGTCGTAGGGTTCGTGGCAATTGCTGTTGTTATTTTTCTTTTAGTTTCGGTTGTGCCGACATTTGTTGCGATGTTTGAAGATTTCGGAGGGGAACTGCCGGCAATTACGAAGTTTGTTCTGAGCGCAAGCGAATTTATGCAAACTTATTGGTGGCTAGTTTTAATCTTTTTTATCAGTTTGGTAATTATGATTATAATCCTGAGGAATAATTCGAAGACAAGATATTATTTAGATTATATAATTCTAAGAACCCCTATATTTGGAAAGATGCTGCAAAAAGCAGTAATCGCAAGAATGACAAGGACATTAAGCTCCCTGTTTACGAGTTCTGTCCCCATATTACAGGCCATGACGATAGTTGAAAAAGTAGTTGATAATGAAGTTATGGCAAGGGTTATACGGCAATCAAGAACTTCACTTGAAAAAGGTCAATCATTAACAGAACCAATGAAGAAGCACTGGGCCTTTCCTCCTCTCCTAACACAAATGATTGCTATTGGGGAAGAAACAGGTGCTTTGGACGCCATGCTTGGTAAAGTAGCTGATTTCTATGAAAAAGAGGTAGAAAACAGTACTGATAGAATTAAATCTCTTATTGAACCGTTAATGATTGTTTTCCTTGCGGGCATTGTCGGAACGATTGTGACATCCATAATGGTTCCAATGTTTGAGATCTTTAATCAGGTCGGATAATGTTTTCAAAAAATTAACATTTTATATCTATTATTTTAGTTAGCGTCTAGTATAATTAAATTTAGGTCTTATGTCATGATTTAATATTAATAGAGAGGGAGATTAGTATGTTAAAAAGAATTGGAAAGAGATTGAAGGATCAGCGTGGGTTGACGTTGGTGGAATTATTGGCGGTTGTAGTAATTTTAGGGATTATTGCGGCGATTGCTGTTCCTAGTATTGGGAATGTTATTGCTAAATCAAAATATGATGCGGCGAAGGCAGATGCAATTCAACTAATAAGTGCTGGAAAATTGTATGTCGCGTCTAATGGCGCTCCTGAGACAGCAAATAAAGATATTAAAAGTACTGATTCACCTAACCCCCTTGCTGAGTATATTGAAATCTCGAATAATAACCTAGCATCATGGACTGTAACAATTTCTACAACAGGTGCTGTAACTGTTACTGCCACATCAAATCATAAACCTAAAGCTGGTACAACTACTATAGGAACGACTGTTGCTGAGATTAATGCTTTGAAATATGAAACTGGTGGAAAATAAATTTTTAGGATATAAAATATCTTTTCTAACTAGTGTTAGGAGTGTTAGCGAATGTATTTTCTAATAATCTATATACTAATAATAGGTCTAGCACTCGGTTCATTCTTCAACGTCGTTGGCCTCCGCGTCCCACAAAACCAATCCATTGTGGCACCGCGTTCAGCCTGTCCAAATTGTCATCATAAGCTCAATCCTTATGAGCTGATACCGGTTCTATCATACATCATCCAAGGGGGGAAATGCCGCCAATGCAAGGTGCGCATTTCTCCTATTTATCCATTAATGGAGCTGCTAACAGGATTGCTGTTTGCGGCAGCACCGTTAATATTAGGTTGGTCAAGTGAGCTGTTTGTTGCTTGGACGTTAATTTCATTATTTATGATTATTTTTGTATCTGATATCAAGTATATGATTATCCCTGATAAAGTTTTACTTGTGTTTACAGGGATTTTTTTATTAGAACGGATTCTCATTCCTCTTGAACCATGGTGGAATTCCCTTCTAGGGGCAGCTGTTGGTTTTTCTCTCCTGCTTTTTATCGCAATTATTAGTAAAGGAGGTATGGGGGGAGGAGATATTAAGCTTTTTGCCCTTATTGGCCTTGTGGTTGGATTGAAAGTAGTTCTATTATCTTTCTTTCTAGCAACCTTATATGGGGCGGTTTTTGGTATAATTGGATTACTAACCGGTAAGCTGAAAAGGAAAAATCCAATTCCGTTTGGTCCGTTTATTGTTGCAGGAACACTGACTGCCTATTTTTATGGAGATTTGATCCTCGAAAGTTACTTTCGCTTATTTGCATCTTGATTTTAGTAAGGGGTTTAATAAATGGCACTTTCCCTTTTTTCGCGAAAAAACCGTATCATTAATCTGATTATTAATGACTATTCGATTCGGTTTGTCGAATTGAAGCAAACGAATCCGCTTAGTATCCAAAGATGGGGAGAGCGGTTTATTCCGTTTGGGATTGTCAGAGACGGAAAAATTATTGACCATGAAACATTAGAAATGATTCTTGAAGAATGTATTACTGATTGGAAAATTCAGAAGCGCGCTGTTCGATTTATCGTTCCTGATTCCTTTGTCATTATTCGAAAGGTAAATATTCCTGGCGATGTTAAGGACGATGAAACCAATGGCTTTTTATATCTAGAACTTGGCACAAGTATTCATCTTCCATTTGATGAGCCTGTATTTGACACGTATACGGTGAGAAAAGAAAAGGATAAAAAAGAAATTTTAATATTTGCGGCACAGGAAGAGAATGTCTTAGACTATGCCGGCCTATTCACGAATGTAAAGCTTGTCCCTGAAGCTGCTGATGTTTCTTCACTTTCTCTTTACCGGCTTTATCATCATTTAGGGATGCCTGATCAAGATGAGCGGCTCTTAATGATTCAATTTGATATTAATATGGTTAACCTCTGCATTTTTGAAAACCAGCTACCTCTATTTATGCATCATTTGGTGTTCGATTTTGAAGAAGATAAATGGGAGATCAAATCAGGCAAAAACGGGTCAAGTGAGCTTCAATATTACGGGGATCCAGAGGCTTTGCTGTTTCAACTAGAGGACATATATAAAGAGATAAGTAAATTCATGGATTTCTACCGATATTCAATTAATCAGGGAAAACAGCAGGTATCCAAAATTTTCTTAAATGGTGATCATCCTCACCTTGACATCATCAAAAAAGAGGTAGAAAACCGATTTGACCTTCCACATCAAACGATTAATTCAAACTCAATTCCTTCAGCAACAGAAGAAAAGCTGCCAAGATCTCATTATCTGGCTCTTGGGCTTGCATTGAAAGAGGTGTAAGTATGCTCATCGAAATCAACCTATTGCCAAAAAAGGAATCGAGGAATACATCTCTTGTCATGTTAGCTTGTGTGTTAGGTATTATATTGCTTTTGGGAATCGGATCTGCTGTTTGGGTTGGGCAAAGTTATAAAGGAAAACTTGACTCAATTACACAGCAGCAATCACAAATACAGAAATTAATTGCTATAGAACAAGAAAAAGTGGCGAATGCAGAGTCCCTTAATTCATTGGATGAGCTCGAAAAGGCAGTAAATTGGGCTCATGATTACCCGATCAAAACAGTCCCTATTTTAAGGAAGTTTACTGCCCTACTGCCAGAAAGAGGCTTTGTTCAAACCTTTAGCTACGAGGAAACGGGTAATATTGTGATAACTGTTCAGTTCGATACAAGTCGCGAAGCATCCTATTACTTAAAATCTATGCTGGATTCAGATTGGATTGAAGATGCCGCTATCCGTACTTTAACTACGACTAATATATCAGAGGAAGATAGCAACGAAGGACACATACTGGAGCCAGATAAGGAAAAAATTCTGCCTCGCTACCTTGCTGAATACGAAATTATTATAAATCGATCGGTTATTAAACAGGATGTAGAGTTAGTTGAAAATGGGGGGGATGAATCATGACCCTTCTTTCTTCAAAAAAAGAAAAATTTATAGGGATTACTGGCTTTATCATATTAGTTTTAATTTTTTTAGGTATCTACTTTCTTTATATTCAGCCGCTAAGGTTTACGCTAGCCAGTAAACAACGGGAGTTGCAAACGGAGGAACAGCTCCTTGCAGTTATTGAAAGTCAGATTAAAAAAACAGACTCTAATACGTATGAAGGAACAGAAGCACTTCAAAAAAAAGTCCCTGTAAAGCCGCTGGTTGAACAACTGCTTCTTGATATTGAAAAGGCTGAAACGGTATCTGGGAGTTTTGTTTCAAATATGGAGTTTTCAACAGATGAAATGGAAGAAGAAGCACAGGGTGAAACAGAGGATTCAATTTTAGAAGAATCGCCATCCGATCAAGAGGAAGAAGAAAATTCATCCATTCCCATGCCAGCTGGGATGAGAAAAACAACAGTTTTACTAACCGTTAAATCCTCTAATTATTTTGAAATGGAGAAATTTATAGAGACGCTAGAATCAGAAAATCGGATCATTCTTGTTGAGAACCTTAATATTTTCGGTCAGGAAGAGATTGTTTCTACAGATCAAGAGAAACAGACAATTGAATCGAAAATAACTATTTCCGCTTTTTATATGCCGACTTTAACTGACCTAACAGATCAGCTTCCAAAAATGGAGGTTCCAAAGACAAGCGATAAAAAGAATCCGTTTAGCATGTCTGGAAATATTTCAAATCAAGCAAACAAAGAACAATAAAAAATTTGACGAAAATCCCCCGTAACAAGACGACAAAAGTCTTGTTATTTTTTTTTTTCGATATGTTAGGATGAAACTTAATCATCAATCGACATGGAAGGAGGACGAATGGTGGAAGGCCGGGAAAAAGGTAGAACCATTACGATAAAAATAAATGGCGAGCATCGGTCCTACGAAGAAAACCTTGTGGAAGAAAATCAAAAAGAGGATATAAAAATTGAGCATTTACAACAGGAAGGCAGAACAGAAAATTGGGACAATATGTCTTTGGAAGAATCGGCAGCCGCTAAGGAAACAGCTGATGATGATAGCTTTGATTGGATTCTGCCAGAAGACACGATAGAAGAAACAGATTTAAAAGAGTATAATATAGCTGCACAAACGAAGAAATCTAGTAAAAAAGGAAATGGGACATTCGGCCAAAGCTTTAAAAAGAATAGGCATAAGGGATTTCTCACATCCGTATTCATAACAGTATTTTTTGCTATTTTACTAGGGACAGGCTTTGGATTTATCATGTTAAAGCTAGTCATCACTGAAAATTCAGCAGAAATTGAACAGCCGGTTATTGCCGAGCCAGCCGTAGAGGAAGTGGTCAAACAACCTGAAGGTTCTGAAACAGCCGTTTTACAACCTCTATCAACCTTTGTTATCCAAGGTGGTGTTTTCTCTAATATTGAAGCAGCTAGGCAAATCGAAGGGGATCACATACAAAAAGGAATCCCTTCAAAGGTTATTGATATAAATGGACAGGCCGTACTTTATTTAAGTATTGCCTCAAGTATTGAAGACGCCAAAGAAATAGGGAATCAATTCAAGGACAAAGGATATGAAGCTTTTGCAAAGCCTATCACTTTAGATGAGAAATCACTAGAGGGGCTTCTAGCAGTGGAGAAAAAAATAATCGATGCTGCCCCCGGTATTTTTCAAGCTATCGCAGAGGGAGCAACGGAAGCAGCTACGAAACAAACATTATCTGATGCTAATGTTGATAAGATAGCAGCCCAAATTGAAAGCATAAAGACCGATAAAGGTGATCAGCTAAAAAACAAAGGGATCATTTCTTTAAATAATGAACTAAATCATGCCCATCAACAGTTAATGGCATATAAAGAGTCAAAGGATTCCGCAGCTTTAACAAAGGTTCAACAGCATTTTCTTGAATTTTTTTCGGTTTATCAAGCATTGTAAAAGTACATATTTTTATGTGCATAAAAAAGTAGTTGAAAGGTTAATTGTGTTTTATAAATGAAAGTTCAAGTGCTTATATAGTACCTAAATGCTTTTAAGTCTAACAAAATCAAGTTTCGACATTAACCTCCCTTAATCGAATATTTTCTGGGAAATAACGCAAATTATTGGAGTCTGTTCTTACTTTTTCGACAGACTCCTTATTTATTTTGATAAGGTAAAGGGTTAAAGTGGTTAATCACATTAAAGATTTATTATTTGCTGTTATAAAATTGTTTGTCCTGCTGAATTTTGGTACGATATAGATGTATCTCCCAATATGATACAAATTTAAGGTAAGGTGATTATATGAAAAACCTCATTCTAGCCTCTTCTTCTCCACGACGAAAAGAACTTCTTGAAAATCTTCATTTAACCTTTGAAGTATCCAGCAGCGATGTCGATGAAAGCTTTGACCCGGCATTAACACCGGGTGAAGTTGTCATGGAGCTCAGCAATAGAAAGGCAAAGGCAGTAAGTTTACAAAACCGAGAGTCATTTGTCATTGGTGCAGATACGGTAGTAGTCCTTGAAGGAGCCGTATTAGGAAAGCCGAAGGACAGAACAGAAGCCTACACGATGCTAAAAAGTCTATCGGGTAAAACTCATTCTGTATATACAGGGGTATCCATAATCGCACCGGAAAAAGAAAAGAATTTCTATTTAAAAACAGATGTGGTGTTTTGGGAGCTTTCAGATGAAGAAATAAATGCTTACATTGACACCAGTGAACCCTTTGATAAGGCAGGAGCATACGGAATTCAAGGCTTCGGAAGCGTTCTCGTCAAGGAAATCAATGGCGATTATTTTTCTGTTGTTGGTCTGCCAGTTTCTAGGACAGTTCGTGAATTAAGAAATGCAGGATATTTCCAACCAATTCCACAGAAAGCAAATTCATCTTAATCTCCCTCGCGCCCATTGTAAGGGAGGAAATGAAACAATGGAAACACAAAGCTTAATGATCAAGGATTTTCCGCAGGATGAACGTCCAAGGGAACGCTTTATCCAAAATGGACCTCAAAGCTTAGCTACCCATGAACTTGTTGCCATCCTTCTTCGTACCGGTACAAAGGATGAATCAGTTCTGCAATTATCTAATAGGCTCCTTACTCACTTTGAAGGCTTACGGCTATTAGAGGATGCATCTTTAAATGAAATCACTTCCATAAAAGGCATTGGTACAGCTAAAGCCATTCAGCTTTTGGCAGCCGTTGAAATTGGCAGAAGAATATCCAATTTATCCTATGACGACCGTTATACGATCCGCTCTCCAGAGGACGGGGCAAAATATGTCATGAACGACATGCGCTTCCTATCTCAGGAGCATTTTGTTTGCCTCTATCTAAATACAAAAAACCAAGTTCTTCACAAGCAAACGGTTTTTATCGGCAGCCTAAATGCCTCGATCGTGCACCCAAGGGAGGTATTCAAAGAAGCGTTCCGGCGTTCAGCTGCTTCAATCATTTGTGCCCATAATCATCCTTCTGGTGATCCCGCGCCAAGCAGAGAGGACATCGAAGTAACGAAAAGGCTTTCTGAGTGCGGTAAAATAATTGGCATTGAGGTGCTCGATCATCTCATTATTGGAGAAAATAAATTTGTGAGTCTGAAGGAAAAAGGGTATTTATAGCACTATGTTTTTATTTGACGATAAGCTATAATATTGTTTATGCTTTTTTACGTGAATGATTATAATCACCTATTCAAAAAGTAACTTTTTTATGAAAATAAATATACTAGTCAGCTAGCAGCTGGCTCTGTTCATTTTCGCATTTCGTATCAGAAAGGGAGATACAAACGATGTTTGGAACTAAGGATCTTGGAATTGATTTAGGAACAGCTAATACACTTGTATATGTAAAGGGAAAAGGAATTGTTGTAAGAGAGCCTTCAGTAGTTGCTTTGCAAACAGATACAAAACATATCGTGGCTGTGGGGAATGATGCAAAAAACATGATCGGCCGGACACCAGGGAATATCGTAGCACTTCGCCCAATGAAGGATGGGGTTATTGCTGATTATGAGACAACAGCCGTCATGATGAAATACTATATTAAGCAAGCAAATAAAAGCAAAGGACTGTTCTCTGGAAAGCCATATGTGATGGTTTGTGTACCGTCAGGGATTACTGCAGTTGAGCAACGTGCAGTTATAGACGCTACTCGTCAGGCAGGTGCTAGAGATGCATACCCAATTGAGGAGCCCTTTGCAGCGGCAATTGGTGCAAATCTTCCTGTATGGGAGCCTACTGGCAGCATGGTCGTTGATATTGGTGGAGGAACAACTGAGGTAGCGATCATTTCTTTAGGTGGTATTGTAACTAGCCAGTCCGTTCGTGTAGCTGGAAATAATATGGATGAAGCGATTATCAATTACATTCGTAAACACTATAATCTTTTGATTGGTGATCGTACATCTGAAACGATTAAGGTCGAAGTTGGTTCAGCGGGTGATCCTAACGGTATCGATAATATTGAAATACGCGGACGTGATCTTTTAACTGGACTTCCTAAGACTATTGAAATAACAGCTGAGGAAATTTCTAAAGCTCTGCATGACACAGTTTATGCCATTGTTGACGCTGTAAAAGTAACACTAGAGAAAACGCCACCAGAGCTTGCAGCAGATATTATGGATCGCGGGATAGTTTTGACTGGCGGAGGCGCCTTACTTCGAAACTTGGACAAGGTAATTAGTGAAGAAACGAAAATGCCAGTATTAATTGCTGAAAATCCGCTTG
Organism: Bacillus sp. JJ1503; assembly: GCF_036965125.1. Taxonomy (NCBI): domain Bacteria; kingdom Bacillati; phylum Bacillota; class Bacilli; order Caryophanales; family Bacillaceae; genus Bacillus; species Bacillus sp. JJ1503. The sequence continues at coordinate 5,787 of NZ_JBALOZ010000132.1, read as the reverse complement.
ATTGTGTAGCGATTGGTACGGGAAAAGCACTGGATCACATTGATTTATTTAAAAATAAATCAAGGGATTCCCGTTAATATCATGATTGAAGCCCATTCACCTAAAATAGTGACTGGGCTCCAATCGTGTTTATGATAAGACAGTTCCTAGATCTTGTTTTAGATATACAATGCTCTTCGTACATTTCTTATATAAATAGTAAATTGAGGTGTTAAAAATGCCACAATTCTTTTTGAATAAACGCCTGATTCTTTTGCTTGTTAGCATCATTATTCTCGTGGCATTGATTGGGTTTTCATTAAAGGAACGTGAACAATTAAGCTGGCCAGAGCAATTTATCAAGGATACCACTGGATGGATTCAAACTGCCATTTCACGCCCAACTCATTATGTTGCTGGTTTCTTTGAAAATTTGCAAGACTTGCAAAATACATATACAGAAAATAAAGAGTTAAAAAAGCGGCTGGATGAACTCGCACGTCTTGAAGCAGATGTACAAATGTTTAAAAAGGACAATGCTGAGCTTCGTGAAATTCTTGATAAAAAGGAATCGTTAAGTGAATTTGATCCAATACAAGCTACAGTAATTGGAAGAAACCCTGACCGATGGACCGACCTTCTTATTATCAATAAAGGGTCTAAAGATGGCATTAAACAAAATATGGCTGTCATTACTGCAAATGGTTTGATCGGGAAGGTGAAAAGCAGTCAGCCTCTAACTTCTACAGTACAGCTATTAAGTGCGATGGATCCGACAAATCGTATATCGGCTGAAATTCAGGCAGATGGAAATAGCTATTATGGCCTAATTGAAGGATATGACAAAGATAAAGGACTTCTATTACTGAAAAGGATTCCATTTGATGCAAAAGTAGAAAAGGGGCAAAATGTCATTAGCTCCGGTAAGGGCGGGGTATTTCCAAAGAATCTTCCGATTGGAAAGGTAGTTGAAGTTGCACCTGCTGAATATGGACTAACTTTAACAGCTTATGTGAAGCCAGGGGCAAATTTATATGATATTGAGCATGTGATGGTTGTAAATAGGAAAGCTTTACAGCCTGACTTGGAAGAAATGATAGATGATAAGGAGGAGGAACTGTGAGAAAATTCCTTCTTCCTCTTTTATTCATTTTGATTTTCATTGCAGAAAGCATTTTTGTAGAGCTAATGCCCGAAAAAGCTTTTGGAGAAGCTTATATTATTGTGCCCAGGTTTTTAATAATTGCTTTAACTTTTCTAACAGTTTATGGACCTGGAAAATATGGGATCATTTATAGCTTCTTTGTTGGACTTCTATTTGATATTGTTTATACCGAAATTATCGGGATTTATTTGTTTATGTTGCCATTAGTTTCCTATATTATTCTGAAGCTAATGAAAATATTACAAACCAATATTGTCATTGTTTCAATTGTTGCCTTGATTGGGGTGCTGCTTCTGGAGTTAGGAGTTTATGAAATGTATTTCCTAATTCATCGAACCAACATGCCATTTTCTACTTTCATGTCACTTCGTTTTTTGCCAACAGCGATTTTTAATTTAATTTTCATTATTATTGCAGCTTATCCGCTCAAAAAGCATTATGATAAACTAGTAGCAAGCTTGGATATATAATACCGTTCATAGTAAAAATTAAATTCCCACACTTTCCATCAATGAATTCTTATCCTAAAAAGGATTTTTTAGCCTTTCTGTCGAATTCTTTTTATTTATGGAGCGTATAAAGCGCTTGCGCTTTTCTTATGAGGTGAACATCTTGACATGAAGAAATTCCAAAATATAACGATTAAAGGGACAAAGGATGGGTTAATACTCCATCTCGATGATTCCTGTTCTTATGAAGATTTAAAAAAAGAGTTAGATATTAAGCTTTCTGAAAGCTCGAGATCACGTGAAGATCGCCTAATCACAGTAAAGGTTCAGGTTGGCAACAGATATTTATCGAACGATCAGGAAGAAGAACTAAAAGAGCTAATTCGACAAAAGAAAAATCTTGTTGTAGATTCAATCATTTCCAATGTCGTTTCGAAAGAAGAAGCAGCAAAATTAAAAGAAGAAACCGAAATTATACCTATTGCTAGAATTATTAGGTCTGGTCAAGTATTACATGTACAAGGCGATCTCCTCCTCGTTGGGGATGTTAATCCTGGAGGGACAGTGATTGCAGGCGGAAATATTTATATTATGGGGACCTTAAAGGGGATAGCACATGCGGGCTTTTATGGAAATAAAGAAGCAATTGTTGCAGCATCTAGCATGAAGCCTTCACAATTGCGCATTGCATCTTGTATAACAAGAGCTCCTGATCAAAATCAGGACCAGGAAAAAAGAGAAATGGAATGTGCTTACATAAATGAACAAGATCAAATAACAGTAGATAGATTACAAGTGTTGATGCATCTAAGACCAAACATTACGAGATTGGAAGGGGGACAATAGGATGGGAGTAGCAATTGTCATAACATCAGGTAAAGGTGGAGTTGGAAAAACGACAACTTCAGCTAATATTGGAACAGCTTTAGCTCTGCAAGGAAAAAGAGTTTGCCTCGTCGATACAGACATTGGCCTCCGTAATTTAGATGTGGTGATGGGACTTGAAAACCGTATTATCTATGATTTAGTCGATGTATTAGAGGGACGGTGCAAGATTCATCAGGCACTTGTAAAAGATAAACGGTTTGAAGATCTGCTTTATTTATTGCCTGCCGCACAAACGAGTGATAAAACCGCAGTCACTCCTGAGCAAATGAAGGTACTCGTTAATGAATTAAAACAAGACTATGATTATATCATTATTGATTGTCCTGCAGGTATTGAGCATGGATACCGCAATGCAGTTGCAGGTGCTGATAAAGCAATTGTTGTGACAACACCAGAAGTTTCAGCTGTTCGAGACGCAGACCGTATTATTGGTCTGCTTGAAAAAGAAGAAAATGTTGAAGCGCCAAGGCTAGTGATTAACCGGATCCGCAGTCAAATGATGAAAAATGGGGATATGCTCGATGTGGATGAGATTGCCGCTCATCTGTCTATCGAATTAATAGGCATTGTGGCAGATGATGATGAAGTCATTAAAGCTTCAAATCACGGAGAACCAATTGCATTAAACCCTAATAGCAAAGCTTCTATTGCTTATAGAAACATTGCCCGCCGAATATTAGGAGAATCGATTCCCCTCCAGCCTCTGGAGGAAGATAATGTAGGCGTTTTCTCAAAAATTAAAAAGTTTTTTGGTGTCAAGTAAAAGTCAGGGAAATTCCTTGGCTTTTTTATTTTAAATAAATAGCCTCTCGTTTCTTCTTCTAGAAGATTCAATTTATTTCAAGTCATACTCCCATTGGACAACTCATAGACTTGTACAAAAGAATCGTAAGGGAATGGTGGGGGCGTATGAGATCACGAGCAGACGAAATACGAAAGCGGATGGAACGAAGAAAAAGAGAACGAGAGCGAATGTCAAAACCGATAACAAAACAAAATCTGTGGACGGAAGATGAAGAAAGATATGGCTTTGATAGGATTTCTTCGTATGACGGCAAAGGGGAAGAAAGCTTTCATCCTTTATTCCGAAAAGAACATTTCTTATTTAAAATACTTGCCTCTGCATGCCTATTTTTAATTATCGCCATCATGTTCAAAAACAATACTGGAACCTTTGAACCTGCGAGGAACTTTGTCATGAAAGCGATGGAAAATGACTTTCAATTTGTGACTGTTGCGAATTGGTATGAAGATAAATTCGGCAAACCCCTTGCCCTTTTACCATTTAAGGATGAGAAGGAAGGGAAAAAGGAGTTATCCCCAAAAACGGAGTATGCTTTGCCGGCTTCAGCTAGAATTCTTGAGGATTTTCAAGAAAATGGGCAGAGAATTACAATTGAAACGAGCAAGGATGCTGCTGTTATCGCCATGAGTGAAGGTTTAGTTAAATTTGCGGGGAAAAAGGACGGCTTTGGAAAAACCGTCATTATTAGCCACGCTGATAATAGTGAATCATGGTATGGGAATTTAGAGGAAATTAACGTGAATCTCATGGAGTATGCTGAAAAAGGCACTGAATTGGGTAAGTCAACTGCAATGGAGGATGGAATGAAGGGTTCCTTTTATTTTGCTATTAAAAAGGGTGATGATTTCGTTGACCCGATACAGGTGATCCCATTTGAATAAATTTGCAGGATTGATAAAATATATTTATATTCACCCGCTTCTTTGGGTTGTTATTGGATTAGCTGTGATGACCGCTCATTTTATAGAATTGTCTCTGTTTTTGCTAATAATTTTTGTTCATGAAATGGGGCATGCGGCAGCAGCGTCTTTTTTTTCGTGGAGGATTAAAAGGATTGCCTTGCTGCCATTTGGTGGGGTTGCGGAAATAGAGGAGCATGGAAATCGCCCTTTAAAGGAAGAACTGATTGTTATCCTATCAGGGCCTCTCCAGCACATTTGGATGATGGGGGCTGCTTACCTTCTTTATGAGCTTTCATTTCTTTCAGAAGGCATGTACGAGCTGTTCATTCAGTATAATTTAATGGTCTTATTATTTAATCTGCTGCCCATTTGGCCGCTTGATGGTGGAAAGATCGTTTTTCTATTCTTATCCATCTATCAATCATTTCCAAATGCACATCGGAGAGCTTTGCTAATTTCTGCTGTTTGTACATTGCTTTTTTCAGTTTTTATCTTAATATTTTCACCAATCAATTTAAATATTTGGGTAGTGATCGCCTTTTTGTTATTTTCACTGTACCATGAATGGAAACAAAGCCGTTACGTTTTCATGCGTTTTCTGCTTGAAAGATATTACGGGAAGAATAGTGACTTTCGTCAGCTAAAGCCCATTGTAGTGAAAGAGGATGAAATGGTTATGCATGTGCTCGAGAAATTTCAGCGCGGCTTTAAGCATCCGATTATTATTGAAAAAGACGGGAAAGAAAAGGGTTCAATGGACGAAAACGAGCTTTTACATGCTTATTTTACGGAAAAAATGGTAACATCCCGTATTGGAGATCTACTCTATGTTTATTAGAAGTTAAAGTGAGGAACTATTTTGTATACATTGATTATTAATCATTTAACTAGGGAAAAACGGTTTGCTTTAGTAAAAAATAATGTGGTGGAAAAGCTATTTATTCAACAGCCGAAGCAACAGTCAGCTGTAAGCAAAATTTATTTAGGAATAGTTGAAAAAGTGCTACCCGGAATGAATGCCGCCTTTGTGGATATTGGCGAGGAAAAGAGCGGGTACCTACATCGGGATAAAATGGCATCTTTTGTACAGGCAGAGGAAGATGGAGCTGAAAGTGTTTCTTCCTATGCTCATCAAGGCGAAAGGCTGCTTGTTCAAGTAGAAAAGGATGCAGCAGGAACAAAGGGACCGCGTCTCTCTGGTATCATTGAGCTGCAAGGAAATCATTTAATTTACATGCCTCGTGGACGTTATGTCGCCGTATCCAAAAAAATTGAAGATAGCCAAGAAAGAGAAAAGCTGCGGGAGCTTGGCCATGAAATGAAGGAGCCAGAAGAGGGTCTTATTTTTCGAACATCTTCAAAAGGCACACAAAAAGAACAGTTATTAGCCGAGCTTGAACAGCATCGGCTTAAATATAACGAGATCCTTCAAACGGCTGGTGTTTTAAGAAAGCCAGGATGTGTGCTGGAGCGAAATTCATTGATTGATGAAATTTCTGAGGAGATAGAAAGATTAGAAATAAATGAAATTATTGTGGATGATTCCGCTTTTAAGGTTGAGCTTCAGAAGAAATTTCAATGCTCCATTCAGCTATATAG
>NZ_JBALOZ010000131.1:0-13813 GCF_036965125.1 Bacillus sp. JJ1503 | reverse complement strand
AATAGGAACGTTTGTTCTATACTGTAATAAGGAGATGATTTAATGGCAATTCGTGACCGAGGTAAAATGAAATGGCAGACGGCTTTTTTCATGCCAGAGCATGTGAAAATGCTGAAACAAATTCAAGTTGAAAATGATATGCAAACTAAGCCGATGATTGATGAGTATGAAAAAGAAGAAATTGAAAATAAGATTCTGATGGCAATGGAGTTTGCTTTCCATGTGAAAGTAAAAATATGGAGGGAAGGTTTCTTTCATGAGTATAGCGGAAGAGTGTGTCGATTAGATGGATTAAACAGGATAATTTTTTTGGAAGGTGTAGATGGGTATATAGAGAGGATTAAATTTGAAGATATTGTAGGGGGATATGTTGAGGATTAACATAAAAATGGTAGAATAATTATATACAAGCGGCTAAGAATTTGGAGGAATGTTCTTAGCATGAAAGGTAGTATAAAGAAAGATAAAAATACTGGATTATTTTACTATGTAGTTGATATTGGAAAAGAACCGATTACGGGAAAGAGGAGACAAAAGAAAAAAAGAGGATTTAAGTCTAAAGAAGAAGCCGAAGTTGCTCTTGCAAAGTTAATAAGTAATTCAAGACAATCCACTGCAGTCTCACAAAGTAATATGACCTTGAACGAGTATATGATCCAGTGGTTTATTGAAAGAAAAAACAAAGTTGAAAGAACTACTTATAACAACAATAAGGCTTTCTTTAAATATTATATCTCCCCTGCATTAGGTTGTATTAAACTTTCAGATATGTCACCAATATTATTGCAGAATTTTGCTAATAACTTGACTGCAAAAGGAAATTTATCGGCTGGAACAATTCATAAGATATTTGATGTATTAAAAGTTGTATTCCAAAGGGCAGTAATATTCAAGCTCATTTCTGAAAACTATGCTAAATATGTTGAGCTACCTAAGTTAAGAAAAAAAGAAATGAATGTATGGGACTTGGATCAAGTTAACTATTTTTTATCAGAGATTAAAGAGATTAGGAAAGCCGACTTTTATTACACTGCTTACATCATAGCATTACTGACAGGAATGCGTCAGGGTGAAATTTTAGGACTTAGATGGAAAGATGTTTCGTTTAACAAAAAATTAATCTATATTAGGCAAGTTTTAACCCATGACGGAAAAGAACTTAGATTAGGCACTAAAACAATTGCAGGATTAAGGACGATTAGTATTTCCGATACCTTATGTGAACATCTTCAGAAAACTAAAAATGATATTAAAGAATTAAAAAGAATTTATGGAAAAAAGTTTCAGGACAATGATTTAGTTATCTGTACAAAAAAAGGTTCTCCAGTTAATTCCTCTAATTTGATTAGAGCCTTTAAAAAAGACATTCAAAAAGTAGGTTTACCAATAATTAGATTTCATGATACCAGACATACACATGCAACTATGTTGATTGAACAAAATATTAATCCTAAACTTATTTCAGAAAGATTGGGTCATGCTCGTATAGGTATAACCTTAGACATATACAGTCACGTTCTTCCAAGTATGCAACAACAGGTAGCAGATAAATTAGATGAGATGATTAGTCTGTGACCACATTCTGTGACCGATAAAGACAAGAACCTTATTAAATCAATGATTTATAGGATTGTTTATGTATCGAGCATGGAAGGCGGTGAAATAATGTCAACGAAGAATATTGAAGAAAAACAGTATCTCTTACGTTTTAAAGCTGATACGAAGTCCCATTTAACGGTAATGGACCATGATATTTGTATAACAAAATGCCCTGACAAAATTTGTACAGTTTTTTGCCCGGCGGAGGTCTATAAATGGGAAGGGCTAAGAATGCAGGTAGGCTACGAGGGCTGCCATGAATGCGGAAGCTGCAGAATAGGCTGTCCTTATCAAAATATTAAATGGGAATATCCGAAGGGCGGGCATGGCATCGTATTTAGGCTGGCGTAAATTTTAGATCGCTAGATAAATTGAATGATAGATAGAGGATAGGGTCCCATCAGACGGTGCTTAAATTTAGCATCGTCTTAATTTTTTTGAAAAAAAAGTGGAGGCATAGCCTCCACTAAAAAGTACTCCAAATTATGAATTCCATTCATTAATCTTTTGATCAGAAGGCAGGAGAAGTGTTATCAATCCAAGCAATGGCAAGAAGCCTGTAAGAATCATCGTTTGAGTAATTCCGATTAAGTCGGCTAAATACCCGATTACCATCGAGCCAATAGCCCCCATGCCAAAAGCTAACCCAACTGTGAGTCCTGCCATTGTACCAATTTTTCCTGGAACTAATTCTTGAGCATATACGACCGTTACAGAAAAGCTTGACATTAAGATAAAGCCTGATAATGCAAGCAAGCAAAAAGCAATCACAGGCGGAACAAATGGAATTAATATAGTTAATGGAGCTGATATAGTCATAGATAAAAAGATAATCACCTTTTTGCCAAATCGATCAGCAAGTGGCCCACCGAAGAAAGTGCCAAGTGCTCCCGAAACGAGGAAGGCAAATAGAAAGATTTGCGCTTGCCTAATAGAGAAAGAGTAGTTTTCTATTGTGTAAAAGGCATAGTAATTTGTCATTCCTGAAACATACCATGAACGTGCAAAAATTAAAAACAGGACAAGAACGAGTGCAATTTTAACAGCTTTTGATAAACCTTTTTGCTCATGTATGGCCATTTTGCTCTGTTTCTTTATCAATGTTCTCTCTATGCGAAGTTTACTAGCATACCAAAAGGCTATATAAGTCAGCAGTCCTACTGCAACAGCTGCAACAGCTGTGAACCATGCTGCTCCAATTTGCCCGAGAGGAACTAAGATTAAAGCAGTAATTAGAGGTGCCATTGCCTGCCCGCTATTTCCGCCAACCTGATAAATAGATTGGGCAAGACCACGTCTAGGGCCTGCAGCCATGAAGGCAACCCTAGAACCTTCTGGATGAAAAACGGCTGAACCGAGACCAATGAAAATGACAGAAATGACGATAAACTCAAAGCTTTGTGCCAAAGCAAGCCCTAACACGCCAAACATGCTAGAGGTTAAACCTATTGGCAAAGCATAAGGCATTGGTTTCTTATCTGTAATCATCCCTACCGCAGGCTGTAATACAGAAGCAACAATATTTAAGGCAAAGCCAATGATTCCTAACTGGGTAAAGGTTAGCCCCATCGAATTTTCTAAAATTGGAAACATTGCAGGAATAATGGCTTGCAGTGAATCATTTAATAAATGACAGAGGCCTAAGATGATTAATATTTTGTAAGATGTTTCATTGCTATTTTGGAGGGTCTTGGTCGCTGCTGCGGTATTGCTCATGCTCAGGTCCCCTTTCTGAAAATATAATTTAGTAATCCTAAGTAATAATAATACATGATTATTATAGTTTACGAAATATATTTTATAATTTTCATAATATAGTACAATGTTAATAGGAATATTTTTATAATTATAATAGGATTTTACAAATTTTCTTTAGTTAGGAAATTTAGCTTGTGGGGGAGGAAATATGTGGAGAAGTCTGTAGAGGTGTTACACACAAAGGAAATCATGATTCACTTTTTGAAATCTTTTTCATTGGAAGATGAATATAAACTCTTAGGTGACTTTGAAAATTTCGTTTATGAAGTGTACAAAGAAGGTAAACCATATATTTTAAGAATTACTCACAGCTCGCATAGAGAGTTGGAAAATTTATATGCGGAAATTGAATGGGTTAATTATTTGTATCAACAAGGAATAAATGTTTCTACTGCATTCGAATCGATAAATGGTAAATTTGTTGAATTCATTTCAGCTGAAGACCAATCCGTTTTTTTTGGAAGTCTATTTTCCAAAGCAACTGGGAAACCAGTGAAAACGAAAGAGAATCCATTTAATAACGATCTTTTATCAGCTTGGGGGAAACAAATTGGTAAAATGCATACAGCTACAAAGAAGTATGTATCTTCCCCGCTAATTAAGAAGAGACCACACTGGTACGAAGATGAACTTCTAAATGTAGAAAAATATTTTCCTGCAACAGAGACAATTGCAAGACAAAACGCTATAGAATTATTAGAGAAAATAAAGTCTATTCCTGTAGACAGTGACAATTACGGACTCATACATACAGATATTCATGCTGGGAACTTTTTCTATGATGGCAGCAGTATTCATGTGTTCGATTTTGATGATTGCTGTTATCACTGGCTAGTGTCTGATATTGCCATTCCTCTTTATTATTCATGCCTGTCTAGCTTTACAGCTAAGGAAATCAATGAGCGTGAGGAGTTTGGCCGTTTATTTATAGACGCATTTTTGGCGGGATATAAAACAGAAAATAACCTTCCACACGGTTGGGAGGAGCAGATGCCGTTATTTCTTATGCTTCGGGATATTACATTGTATTCAGTTTTTAATAAAAAAATCGCACCAGAGGATCGCAATGAGCGTGTTATTAGATTAATGGATGAAATAAAATCTAGAATTGAACAAAAGAAAAGTATTGTCAATATTATTGATTAAGAGATGTAATGAAAAAAGAGCCAGTTGGCTCTTTTACTTTTTAAGGATTTCCTTCAACTCCATTTTGAATAGGCAGTATGACATCAACGACAGTTCCTTTATTTACTGTGCTAGAAATTTTTATTTCTCCATCAAATGAATGAAGGATTCTTTTGCAAACGACAAGCCCAAGTCCTGTGCCGAAATCCTTTGATGTATAGAAGGGCTGAAAGATTTTTTCAATATCTTCTTCACGTATTCCTATTCCTGTATCAGCAATTTGAATATGACATTCATCTTGCTCTCTGAATAACTTAATTGTTAAATGACCGCCCTTAGCCATTGATTCTAAGGCATTTTTGCTAATATTCAGCAGCACCTGCTTTAATTGGTCCTTCGTGCAATCAACAAGCAAAGGTGTTAATGGATGAGCCAGCTCGTATTTAACATTGTTTAAATTAGCCTCTGATAATATGAGCGGTTCCAGCTCCTTAAGGATGTTTCTTATATCCATAATTTCTGTTTTTTGGGCTGTCGGTTTACCAAGAATAAGAAATTCACTAACAATCTCATTTATCCGGCTTATTTCATCATTGATGACGGCAAAATAATATTGATCTTGAGAATTCGTATATTTTTCACTTAATAGCTGTACAAGTCCTTTAATTCCAGTAAGTGGGTTTCTGATTTCATGGGCAGTGCTTGCCGCTAGTGTTCCAACAAGCTCAAGTTTTTGAATCTCGTTCTCCTTTTTCTCACTTGCTGCCTGTCTTTTAAGCATTAAATATTTTATAAATAGGAATAAAATATGAAAAATAAATATAAATTGAAGTAAATCAATGGAGACGGTCTTAATGATATTTCCTTTCTCTCTTTGTGGTATTTCAACTTGGATACTCCATGGCAGCCTGTCAATAGAGAGGGTGATCGAGTTTTTTTCTGTAAATTCTGTTGCGGTAGAAGCAGTATTAATATCCATGATGACAGCACCAGTTGAAGAAATTACTGAAAGTCTTGTATCAGGAGTTAATAGCCTCATGATATTTTGTAAATAATCCACCCTTAAATGGGCGATGATTATAAAATCAATTTTCCCTTCTTCATTCAATACTGGCTTGCCTATTCCAATCACTTTCTTGCCATTTTTCAATACTTCATAATGATTTGAGATAATGATGTCTTTTGTCTCCAAAATTTCTTGTACATAATCATGATCGGATAGATTCATATTTGCAAGAAGTGAATTGGAGCCCGTAATCACCGTTCCACTTTCATCAAGTAAATATATACCTCCATATCTCGGTTCTTTACTGTGCATTTTTTTCAAAATTGATTCCAGCTTCAGTGGGGTTTCAATCGCCATCTCAGCGGTAAAAGATAAAGTATCAAGTGACGTTACTGTTTCAGCAATGAATTTATCCCAGCTTCTTTGGTGAATGGTGCCTGTCCAGATCGCTTGTTCCCTTCGTTCAGCATAATCACGATTTATCGTATCATATAAATTATAAAGGACACCAACGAGAATGGGGCAGATGACAATGACTACGTATAATAAAAAATTGCCTTTACGACTTTTCATCAATTTAGAACTCCGTCATTATAGTAATAGTTCAATTATATAGTATACCCTTATTTTGCAGAAGAGTTTTATCTCGGAAACCGAGGTAGAATGGCGAATAAATAAACGTCTTCCTTTAATAAAAATATACGAAAATTGACATAATCCAATTGTTTTCTTATAATTTACTTAGATTTCAAGATAATTATAAAGGATTGGATTAAAGTGAGTACTGAACAAAGTGAACAATCATTGAAATTATTTATCGTACTTTCAAGAGCCTACCGCTCACTCAGTGAAAATGTAAATAAACTAATTCAAACATACGGTCTAAACCCAACAGAATTTGCCGTCTTGGAGCTACTTTATCATAAAGGAGATCAGCCTCTGCAGCAAATAGGAGGAAAGATTCTTTTAGCAAGTGGAAGTANNATTACGTATGTTGTGGATAAGCTTGAGCAAAAGGGGTATTTAAGAAGGGCCGCATGTGCGAAAGACAGACGAGTTACGTATGGGCAAATTACGGAGAAGGGCAAGTCCTTTATTGAGGGGATTTTTCCAGACCATGAAAAGCATATACATGCTTTAATGTCCGAACTTTCTGAGGAAGAAAAGGATACAGCGATTAGCTTGTTGAAAAGGCTCGGACTATCAATCGGAAAAATGTAAAACGGTCCAAAAGGATCGTTTTTTTCTTTTCTAAATAGAGGGATTCATTCATATATGTAGAATTATAATAATGGTTTTGATAACAGAGGAAATAAGGGGGCATTTGAATTGAGTTTTGAAAATTATACATATACCCGTCCAAATTTAACGGAATTGAGCAAGAAATTTGATGATGCATTAGCAATTTTTAATCAGGCAATGTCGGCTGAAGAGCAAATTTTGGCAATGAAGAAAATTAATGAATTACGCAATGACATAGGAACTATGTTTAACCTTTGTTATATTCGCCATTCTGTTGATACAAATGATGAGTTCTATAAAGCGGAGCAGGACTATATGGATGAAATTCAACCAGAAGTGGAGGGTTTTGTAACTAAATACTACGAAGCTCTAGTCAAATCTGATTTCCGCAATGAATTAGAAGAGAAGTTTGGGTCTCAGCTTTTTGCATTAGCTGAAGCTCAATTAAAAGTATTTTCTCCAGAAATTGTTCCATTGCTGCAAAAGGAAAATAAACTATCTTCCGACTACACAAAATTAATCGCCTCTGCAAAGATTGATTTTGATGGAGAAGAGCGCACTCTTGCACAAATGGAACCATTTACACAGTCTATTGACCGTAATGTCCGAAAAACAGCAAGTGAAGCTCGCTTCGGTTTCTTAGCAGATAATGAGGAAGAGCTTGATCGTATTTTTGATGAATTAGTAAAGGTTAGAACAGAAATTGCACACAAGCTTGGATATAATAATTTTGTAGAGTTAGCTTATTTACGAATGCAAAGAACGGATTATAATGCTGAGATGGTTGCTAAGTTTCGCGATCAAGTTAAGGAATTTATCGTTCCAATTGCAACAAAATTGAAGGAACGCCAAAGAGAACGAATTGGTGTTGATCAATTGAAGTATTATGATGAGGGCTTTAACTTTAAAACAGGTAATGCAGCACCAAAAGGGAGTCCAGAATGGATTATCGAAAATGGTCAAGCGATGTATGATGAGCTTTCAAAAGAAACAGGGGAGTTTTTCTCATATTTGAGAAAAGAGAACTTGATGGATCTTGTTGCAAAAAAGGGAAAAGCAGGGGGCGGATATTGCACATTTATTGAGAATTACAAGGCTCCATTTATTTTCTCGAATTTCAATGGGACTTCAGGCGATATTGATGTACTTACACATGAGGCAGGTCATGCATTCCAAGTTTATTCGAGCGGAAAATATGAAATTCCGGAATATTATTGGCCGACATATGAAGCATGTGAAATTCATTCCATGAGTATGGAATTCTTTACATGGCCATGGATGGATAAATTCTTTAAAGAGGATACCGATAAATATAAATTTGCCCACTTGAGCAGTGCTTTATTATTTCTTCCTTATGGTGTGGCTGTAGATGAGTTTCAGCATTGGGTATACGAAAACAATACTGCATCTCCAAAAGAGAGAAAGCAAGCTTGGAGAGAAATTGAGAAGAAATATATGCCGCATAAAGATTACGATGGCAATGAGTATTTAGAAAATGGCGGCTTTTGGCAACGACAGGCACATATTTATAATTCACCGTTTTACTATATTGATTATACACTTGCACAAATTTGTGCATTCCAGTTCTGGAAACGATCCAGGGAAGACCATGAAGGAGCTTGGAAGGATTATTTACATCTATGCAGTCTTGGAGGCAGCCAAGCCTTTACTAGTTTAGTATCAGAGGCAAATCTCACTTCACCATTCGAAGGTGGCTGTGTGGAATCTGTTGTTGGAGAAATTGAAAGCTGGTTAAATTCAATTGATGATAAGAGCTTATAATAGTTCGAGAGAATGACAAAAGGCTGGGAAATAACCGGCCTTTTGCTGTAACTATTCCTTCATTTTAATGATAATTTCATCATTTTCTAATACTGCCTGTAATTGATGTTCACCAGGCTGATCAATGATGAAATCAGCTAGCTTATCTTCAAGTTGATCCTGAATAACTCTTCTTAGAGGACGAGCTCCGAAAGCGGGATTATTGCCAAGCTCGGCAAGCTTTGATTTAGCATCATCGGAAACTGTAAGCTGAATGTTTTGTTCACTTAAATTATGATTTAATTCTTTGAGCATAATTTCAACAATGTCTAGCAAATGCTCTTTTTCAAGCGACTTAAACTCAATAATGTTATCAAAACGATTGAGGAATTCTGGTTTAAAGAACTGACCAAGAGTATCCAAAATACTTGCTTCCTTCATCGCTTCATTCGTACCAAACCCAACGTGAATCTCCCTGTGCTGTACACCAGCATTACTTGTCATAATAATGACAGAATCCTTAAAGCTTACGGTGCGTCCCTGACTATCAGTTAAACGTCCATCCTCAAGAATTTGGAGGAATAAATGCTGAACATCAGGATGTGCCTTTTCAATTTCATCAAGCAGGATAATGCTGTACGGATTTCGGCGTACTTTTTCTGTTAATTGTCCAGCCTCATCATGACCGATATAACCTGGAGGTGATCCGATAATTTTCGAAATACTATGCTTCTCCATATATTCACTCATATCAAGGCGAATCATTGCCTCTTTAGAACCAAACAGTTCCTCAGCGAGTGTTTTCGTTAATTCAGTCTTCCCGACACCTGTTGGTCCAACAAATAAGAAGGAACCTATTGGACGGTTTTTAGCTTTAAGTCCAGCACGGCTTCTGCGAATTGCCTTTGCTGCTTTTTGAACAGCTTCCACTTGACCGATTACTTTTTTGGAGAGGTTTGATTCCAAGTTTTTCATCAATACTTGTTCATCTTCCATTAACTTTCCGACTGGAATACCTGTTTTCTTCTCAATGATTTCTTGAATATGATGGATTTCAACAATAGGGCGCGATTCATGGTTATTTGTGTTTAATGTTTTTTCCAGCATCACTTCTTCATCTCGAAGCTTTGCAGCTGCCTCATAATTCTCTTCCTGTAAAGCCTTTTCCTTTTGTCTACCAATTTCCTTTAGCCGTTTTTCGATTTGCTCGAAAGGAGTAAAGTTTGAATTCAAATTGATTTTCGAACCGGCTTCATCCATTAAATCAATTGCTTTATCTGGTAGAAAGCGATCTTGAATATATCGGCTAGATAATGAAATACAAGCTTTCAAAGCTTCTTCTGAATATGAAACTTCATGGTAATCTTCATACTTTGATTTAAGTCCATTAAGAATTTCCATAGCTTCTTCAGCTGTTGGCTCTAGCACATATACCGGTTGAAAACGGCGCTCAAGAGCAGGATCCTTTTCGATCTGACGGTATTCCTTTAATGTGGTTGCACCGACTAATTGTAGTTCGCCTCTCGCAAGTGCGGGTTTTAGAATATTTCCTGCATCCATGGAGCCTTCAGCTGAACCGGCGCCAACTAGTAAATGAATTTCATCAATAAAGAGGATTATATTTTTCCTTTCCTGCAATTCATTAATAATCTGCTTCATTCTTTCTTCGAATTGTCCCCTAATGCCGGTATTAGCAACTAGTGAAGCAACATCCAGCAAGTAAACTTCCTTATTTAGAAGTTTTTTTGGAACCTTTCCTTCGGATATCATTGTAGCCAAGCCTTCAGCAATGGCAGTTTTTCCTACCCCAGGTTCACCAATTAAAACGGGGTTATTTTTATTTCTTCTGTTTAAAATTTCAATAACACGGTTAACTTCTTCATCTCTTCCAATCACCGGATCAATAAGTCCCGCTTTAGCTATCTGTGTTAGGTTTCTGCCGTATTGATCAATAAAACCGTTACGACTAGGCTCCCTTACATCTTTTTGTGCAGATGAGTGTTTTTGATTTTGAGCTGAATTTATGTTTTTGAACAGCTCATCAAACGGCAGCTGATTAAAGCCAGAAAATCCGCTAAAAGATGGGCCGAAGGAGGAACCAATCTTTGCTTTTTCATCCTGGTAGCAGCTTTGGCAGAGAATTAAGTTTGTTTCATTTCCGTTAACATTTACTTTAAATTGTACATTTGCTTCTTTCTCACGACATTTTTGACAAAGCATATGGAATACCCCCTAGTTTAATATTTGACTTTGACTATATTTGACCTTTGGCTTTATTATACTTTGACCTTCTTTGACTTTCAAGTGGAACATCTCGAATTTGGTTTAGTAATTTAATGGAAACTTAAATAATATACTTAGAATGCTCGTCTTAGTTTGTCCTCAGGCTCATATATTGAAGAGAAGGAGGAGATCTTGTGAAGACGAACTGGAGTGCAGCCTTTCAAATAGCTGCCGTGTATGTAGGGACTGTTGTTGGAGCAGGCTTTGCAACAGGGAGGGAAATTGTTGAGTTCTTTTCCCGTTTTGGTTTTATTGGATTAGTTTCAATTTTAATGAGTGGCTACATATTTATTTTTTTAGGATCAAAATTAATGAGGATAGCAGCACGTATTCAAGCAACTTCCTATGAAGAATTGAACGAATATTTATTTGGTAAATTCTTTGGATCGGCCATTAATATATTGATGCTTTTTATGTTGCTCGGGGTATGTGCAGTCATGCTATCTGGTGCAGGAGCAGTATTTGAAGAACAAATGGGATTGTCGAAGTATACAGGGATATTTGTAACGATTGGCCTTTCCATTGCAGTAATGGTTTTAGGTACGAAAGGTATATTTGCTGTTAATTCATTTGTTGTTCCGATGATGATAGGTTTTAGTTTTTTGTTAATGTTTCTTTCAATGAGACTTCCTAATTTTACGGAGCAAATTTTGTATATTCCTTTTGCAGAAGATGGGTGGAAAGCAGTAGTTGCTCCATTTTCATATGCTGCATTGAATTTAGGATTAGCACAGGCTGTTTTAGTTCCAATTGCGACTGAAATTAAAAATGACAAAACCATTAAATGGGGTGGAATACTTGGTGGAGGGGCATTGACCATTATCCTCATTTCAAGTCATTTGACATTAGTTATGCTGCCTCAGCTCGAATCTTACGATATTCCTATGGCAGTAATCATGAAAACCTTTGCCACTTCATTTTTTGGGATTTATGTACTTATTATTTATGGGGAAATTTTCACCTCAGTCATTGGGAATGTATTTGGCATTGAGCGTCAGCTAAGGAAGTACATATCCATTCCCAGTGTAGTTACGGTTTGTATTATTTTTACTATTTGTTATTTTATCAGTTTAATAAACTATGGCACTTTATTATCATATGTATATCCGGTCTTCGGATATATAAGTATTATTTTTATCGTGTTATTGTGGATGAAGCCTTTTAATGAGGCAAGATAAAGAAAAGACCCGTCAATTTTCCAGGGTCTTTTCAGTAAAATGATTATTTGTTTATTAAAATTGTTTTACCCATTTGCAGGAATGCATCTTTATAATTTAAATCTTTCTTTGTAAAAAGAGTCAATTTAAGAGGCTGATTTGAGTTTTTAATTAAATAAGAAGTAACGACATCGTCACCATTGGATGCTTCCAATGCAATTGAATCTTTAAAAAACTCATCAGTACTCGGCACTTCAATGGGTTGAATCGTTTCGTCCACAGCTTGAAGCTGGGCCTTCGTATTTTCTTCCATCATATCCCATTGTACATCAGGAGGAAGAAGTTCTATTCGCATAAAGACATGATCATTTTCAGTTAGAAAAAGAACATCCTTTTGAGGTTCTTCAGCTGTTAAATCAAATTCAGGCAAGACATACATAGAATAAGGCTGATTATCACTTGATTTAAGAAAAGCTGTTTCTTCCTTAGCTTCGCCATTTACAGTATATTGGAGGTTTTGTTCCGGAATACGAACAACCCCATCATCTTCTTTCGTTTGTTCGTCATTATTCGGTTCTACAGTACCTTGTCCATCTTCCGTATTTTGATTTTCCTGTCTTTCCTTATTTATCTCTTCATTTTGAGTTTGATTGGATCCATTCGCTTGATTTTCATTATTGTCAGTTGTTCCACACCCTGAAAGAATGAGTCCTACTAATCCAAAAACAAACATCCATTTTTTTAAATACTTCACTGTAATTCCCCCCTGTAATTGCTAAAAAGCTGATGTAATTATTTAGACGAAAAGTAAAAATAGGAGTTACATAATTATTCCTACAATATCATTTTCTCACTTAAAGATACAAATATATTTGGGAAAATGAGTAGAATTTCACATTTTTATTTCAAGGGAAGTATTACAAATAGGAATAAATCAAAAATTAAATGTGAGACAATTAATAAAGGCATACTTTTTTTCCATGTGTAGAGCCATCCCCAGAAAAGTCCGGCAATTAATGCTGCAAAAGCCAATATCCAGTGTGCTGAGTATAAATGAACGGATGCATAGAGAATAGATGATATAACGATTGCTGCTGGGATACTTGTGTATTTTAACATTCTCTTTTGAACGAAACCGCGCCAAAAAATTTCTTCACCAGGAATAATAATTAACATGAGAACAATATAATGCCAAAGCATCGATGGTGAATATCTTCCATACAGCTTTGAAATGTCCTTCATAAAAGGAAGATTAAATAAATCAATCAAATGAAATCCAGCCCAAAAAACTCCAAATAGTAAGAGGCCAGACCCTATTCCATACGAGAGATATTGCCAAAACGGAGCTTCATCCTTCAATTCTTCGTTTAATATCGAATAGCTGATTAAAAATAAGAGAGAAGCCGAAAAGATATACCAGAAAACAGCTTTATCCTGAAAGGTAAAATACATTAAAAAATGGGCAATAAGAAGCCCGATTATTAGACGGAAATCTGCAGTTATATTTTTCAAACGTCCAAACTCCTTTCTGCAAACAAGTCTATTTTAGCAAAAAGAGCTCAATAATTGTATTCAAATGATTTCTTTTGCTTTAATGAAAATAAAATAGTAAAAAATGCTTAACCTAAAGATGAAAGAAAGGAGGGATATCGTGACAAAATCAAAACGAGAAAAAGAGCGGGCTTGGACTGTCAGGAAGCAAGATCAGAATCCGCATGGTAAAGTAAAGTCACTTAAAGAGATCGCCCAGGAGAAGGAATAATATTGATATAATTTCAAAAAAATAAATAAAAAGCAGTAGTTAGCTGCTTTTTATTTAAATATTAAGAAAGTATAACTTTTCTCGAATTTGAGAACTGTCTAGCTACAGCGCCTACCCCCT
>NZ_JBALOZ010000130.1:202-7617 GCF_036965125.1 Bacillus sp. JJ1503 | reverse complement strand
TAAGTAAATGAGGTTTTTTAATTCAAAATGACTTTAATAATAAAAATCATCCATTATATAATAAAAAGGGATAGACTAAATAATAGATCCTGTTCTCTGACATTGTGCAAGATCCTTATGGGATCTTGATTTTTTTCGTACAAGTTAAGAGATATTCCACAATTTGATGAGATTCTACTTGAATATATTAGAAAATTTACACTTTAAAAATGGGGGGTGAAGATGATGGATTTACAACTATTTTTTCGTAGGACGCTAAAGAAGTTTCAGATTTCATTGTTTTCACTTGGTTTCAAGGAAGAGTGGCAGCCGTCCATTGAGTGGATTGTTCAGGAGGAAATACAAGGAAAACGCTATTCATTTTACTATGCCGATACATTGACAGTATTGTTTGAAGTGAATAAATCTCTAACGGAAGAGGAACTTGCCTATTTTCAGGATTTATTTGAAATTATATTTATCCAAAAGAGTATTTATTATAAAGAAAATGAAATTCAAAAACTTCAAGAAGGGCTACAAGCCATTGTGACAAATGTGCAAGTGGAGTCGTTGCTTGAGAATATTCTACAAAATGCAGTTGATGCTATTCCGGCAGCTTCCACAGGCATTTTAACGCTCTATAATGAGCAAACCAAGATACTCGAAAATATCGCAACAGTCGGTTTGAATAAAGAGATTCGTCATGCTAAATTTCAAATTGGTGAAGCCATTGTGGGAAAGATCTTTGCTGAAGGAAAATCGAAGTTATTTACGAACCGTGCAGAAATCGATACATACTTTCATGATGTTTCTGAAAAAAACTTAGCATTGCTGGCACCGGAAAAAAAACTTAACCAGTCTAGTGGACTCATTGCTGTACCGATTAAGTTGTCTGAAAAAACGGTTGGTGTTATTTTACTCCACCAGCAAAAAAATCAATGGTCCTTTTCCGAGTTAGATGTGAAAACAATGGAGCACTTTGCCTCGCAAATGGCACTGGCCATTTTTAATGCACGTATATACTATCAACTCCAGGAACGCGAAAATTATTTATCCATTCGCAATCAAATTCACGATACGTTAATTTCTCTTTCTTTATCGAACAAAGGCATCCCAGCCATTGTAAAAGAAATTCAGTCGATCCTTCAAATGACTCTGATCTATTATGATTTCATATATAAAGAGGAAATTCAGACCCATCCTAATAAAAGGGCAGCTGCATTTCTCGATGAGCTGTTAAAGAAATTTCAAGTTTGTCCAGAAGGAAATTATGTTGAAATGGAAGGGGAAGCTTTTTACGCACAACCAATTATCCTTGATCATTTAATTGTAGCAGTCCTAGTTGTCGATTCAAAGCAGGAGATTTCCGAGACAGATCGTATGGTGCTTGAACAATGTGCAATGATGATTTCCAACGAGATTCTGAAAAAACAGTCGTTGATGGATCGCTATTTGGAACATAATCAAGAACTCTTTCATCGTATTTCCTCTGTTTCAAGCACTGAGGCCATTCAGCTATTAAATCAAAAAATAGACTATCATTTTAATCAATCCTTCTGTATGATCGTTGTCAGGATCATCCAGGCTAAACATTCTATTTCTTCTGAGTTGGAGCTTCATAAGCTCATTGTTGCTATCGAAAAGCAGCTAAAGGATTATGGAATATTTTTATTCGGGACAAATAATCAAATTACCATTTTTGTACCATATCATGATCAGGTGGATTATAAAACGATTAAAAAGGAAATATCAATCCTGATTAACAACTTTTCGACATTTTCCCATGTACCTCTATACGCTGGTATTAGCACTGGTCAACAGGATTTGGCGTATATAAAAAAACTAACAGATGAAGCACAAAAGGCATGTGATTATGGAGCCCGTAATCAAAATACTCGTGTGATTTCTTATGATAGTCTCGGAATCAATACATTATTTTTGACACAATCAAAGGAATATATGGAGGGCTTTGTGAATGAAATATTTGATCCTCTTCGTCAGGAAAGAAACGATTTGGCAAATACGCTAAGGGCATATGTTGCCTGTAATGCCTCTCCAAAGAAAACAGCGGATCAATTATTTATTCATATTAATACGCTTTATCAGCGACTAGATAAAATGGAAAAAATTTTAAACCTTTCATTTGATAATCGCGAGCATTTATTAAGAATACAACTGGCATGCTATTTATATGATAATTATCTTAATTGATATAGAAGAAGCTCCATAGTTTTTTTATAAACTGTGGAGCTTCTTCTATATTTATATCTTTTATACTAAATTAAATATTCGAAATATTGGAGGGATTGGATGAAGAACAAGTCCGTAATTTTAGCACTTTTATTTTTTGGATGGGCCTTAGGTAATTTCGATCGTTTTGTTATTAACTATGCGATTGTTGATATTTCTAAAGATTTATCACTTAATGCAACACATACAGGAATTGTATTGAGCACATTTTTCTTAGGGTATGCCATTATGCAAATACCAGGAGGCTTGTTGGCAGATAAATTTGGCTCACGTAAAATAGTTACAATTTCGGTTCTGTTACTTTCACTATTTACAGGGTTAACAGGGGTTGCCAATTCTTTATTTATGCTTTTAGCCATACGTTTCCTATTTGGCTTAGGTGAAGGAGGCTTTATGCCCGCTTCTACGAAAGCGATTTCAGAAACCTTCCCACGTAAAGAACGTGGTCGTGCACAGTCCATATTATTGTCAAGCGGTGGTGTTATGGCGATATTAACACCCGTTATTTCAGCCTATTTATTGACCTCTATTGGATGGCGGCCGCTATTTATAGGCGTTGCCTTTATCGGTGCCCTAATTGTAGCACTCTATCTCTTTTTCTTAAAAATACCACATGCAACAACAAGTCAAGATTCATCCAGTGTGCAAGTACAACAAGGTAAAAGTCCCTTAAAGACAGTATTAAAAATGCCATTGCTTTGGAGTATTTTTGTCTCCTTCTTTGCCATTTATACGATTCAGTGGGGGCTTACAAGCTGGATCCCTAGCTATTTGTCAAAAGTGCGCGGACTAGACTTAGTATCGATTGGCTGGGCTCAAACCATTCCAGGTGTTGCTATGCTTATAGGAATGTTACTGGCTGGCGTTATTATGGATAAAATTCCGCAGGGAAAAGAAAAGTTGCCTGGTATTATCGGTACGGTTCTAATCGCTGTTTTAATGTACTTTATGTTTACAGCGACATCTATTACAAGCTTTATTATTTTCCAAACAATCGTCACTTTTTTTATTGCTGTCGTCATTATTCTACTAAACGCCTTCCTTCTTAAAAATACACCAACTTCAGTGGCAGGATCTGCAATGGGATTTGTAAATGTAGGAGGACAGCTAGCTGGCTTTTTTGCACCTACAATAATCGGCTTTATTGTTGATGCATCAGGAAGCTTTGACATGGCATTTTGGATGCTGATTGGTTTTGCTATTGTCTGCTTGATTGCAATCTGCACATTCCGTACAACAGAGCAGCCTGAGCAAGAGAAACCATTATCAAGCGTATCTTAATAAGGAGGTTTTTCATATGTCAACTTCAACTTCACTATCATTTTCTCAATTTGTTAAAAATGAGATTAATAAAAAAAGACAACAATTTATTGAGGTCAGTGATTTTATTTGGGCACATCCTGAAATCCGCTTCGAGGAGAAGCAATCCTCTAATGCCATGAAAGAAGCGTTAATGAAGGAAGGGTTCGAAGTTCAATCACCTGTTGCCGGGCTTGATACAGGTTTTGTTGCCACGTACGGTTCAGGACACCCGATTGTTGCCATTTTAGGTGAGTTCGATGCACTAGAAGCGTTAAGCCAGCAAAAAGGGGCTTCAAAGCACGCTCCAATTGTCGAAGGCGGGCATGGTCATGGATGTGGTCATAATTTATTAGGCACAGGATCACTTGCTGCTGTCGTGGCCATTAAAGAATATTTACATCAGCACAAAATGAGTGGAACGGTTCGTTATTATGGATGTCCGGCAGAGGAAAGCGGCGGAGGCAAAGTATTTATGGTACGAGAAGGATTATTTAATGATGTAGACTTCGCTCTTAGCTGGCATCCTGGCAATTATGCTGCCCCTTTAAATATGTCCTTTCTTGCTACTTATACAGTTAAATTTTCCTTTGAAGGTCGAAGTGCTCATGCAGCAGCTGCGCCTCATCTTGGACGAAGCGCATTAGATGCTGTTGAATTAATGAATGTTGGTGTTAACTTTTTGCGCGAGCATATAATCCCGGAAGCACGTATCCATTATGCCATTACCAATGCAGGCGGCGATGCACCAAATGTTGTACAAGCTCATGCTGATGTTGTGTACTCCATTCGTGCACCAAAACGGGCGCAGCTTGATGAGATTTTTGAACGAGTCATTGATGTTGCAAAAGGCGCTGCGTTAATGACTAGTGTAAGCATGAGCTATAAATTGGAAGGAGGCTATTCAGAAGTCATTCCAAACTCAACTATGGCTAATGTCATGTATGAGAAAATACAGGAAATTGGACTGCCGGCGTATACACAGGATGAAATGGATTTTGCACGGGAAATTCAGCAGACTTTAAGTGATAAGGATATTCAACAAAATGTGATGCAGTTTGACTTTGAAACAAAGGAAAAACTTCTTGCGTCACCGATTGCTACGGTGATCCCGCCTCTGTCTAAAACTGAAGAGCTTATGGCTGCTTCGACTGATGTAGGAGATGTTAGTTGGATTGTTCCAACCATGCAATGTAATACAGCGACATGGGCGATTGGAACCGCGCCGCATACTTGGCAGGTTGTATCACAAGGTGCAGTTTCCTATGCACAAAAGGCCATGCTCCAAGCCGGAGAAATTATGGCAGCAACGGCACTTGAGATCATGCAATCCTCCGATATACTTGCTGCGGCCAAGGCTGAGCATAACAAACGGCTTGGGGGTCAAACCTATTCAGCACCAATCCCAGCAGATCTCCAACCACCAAAGCTAAAATAATTCATTGTGCGAGTGGCTTTTACATAAGCCGTTCATATTTTTAAGTAAAAGCGATTGTTTTTGGAACCTTTAAACGGTTCATAAATACACCTTTCGGACTACTTTGGAGATGTTGCTTATGAAAAAAATCTTAATGCTTGCTACCGGTGGAACCATTGCATGTGTGGAAGGAAATGAGGGGCTTACTCCGGAATTATCCGTTGAAGATTTGCTGCATTTCCTTCCTGAAACATTCGATAACATAAAAATCGACGGTAAAATCTTAATGAATATAGACAGTACAAATTTGCAGCCTGAGCATTGGGTGAAAATTGCGGAATCAGTTTATAAAAATTATGATGAATACGATGGATTTGTCATTACACACGGAACTGATACGTTAGCCTATACATCCTCAGCACTGTCATATATGCTTCAGGGTCTGGACAAACCAGTTGTGCTAACCGGATCTCAAGTTCCAATTAGTTTTAAAAAAACCGATGCCAAGAAAAATGTAGCAGACGCCTTACGATTTGCCTGCGAGGATATTGGCGGCGTATTTATCGTTTTTGATGGCAGAGTGATTCTAGGAACTCGTGCGGTTAAAATGCGGACAAAAAGCTATGATGCGTTTGAAAGTATCAATCATCCATATGTTGCTTCTATAAATAAAAGTGATGTGGACTATCACTGGAAACCCGCACCCAGTGAAAATAAGGTTGTATTCAATGCGAATTTATGTACGGACGTCTTTTTAATGAAATTATATCCTGGCGCTAAGCCTGAGATTTTTGATTGCTTAAAAGACTTATATAAAGGAATTATTATTGAAAGTTTCGGAAACGGCGGGCTTCCTTTTGAAGGAAGAAACCTGCTTGCGAAAGTCGAGGAGCTAACGGATAAAGGAATCGCTGTAGTCATTACGACTCAGTGCCTGGAAGAAGGGGAGGACTTGCTCCTGTATGAAGTGGGACGCAAGGCAGCACAGCATCAAGTTATATTTTCCGGAGATATGAACACGGAGGCAATCGTTGCCAAATTAATGTGGGCGCTTGGGCAAGCTGATTCTTTAGCTAAGGTTAAGGAAATCATTGAGACGCCATTGGCAGGAGATTTAACCGTAAAATCAGAAAAAGTGGAACAATAATATGGTTAATTCTCCATTTATATGTTAGTTACCTAATCGTTCGCAAAATGTGAAGACCATTGGAGATAATTCTCTGATGGTTTTTTATTTTTATATAAAAAGTACAAGTGAAGGAGATCTTGTGCAGATAGTAGTAGAATCAATAATAGGTAAAAGACAAGTGCATTTTTTAAAGCTAAAAATCGGTAACGGTAGTTTCCTTAAATAAGCAATGATCCAATAATGAAAAATATGCTGTAATAGTGATAGAATAATAGTTCATCCTGTTCTAAGTAGTCAAAAAAAGTGAGGAATTGATGGTGAAAAAATTTAAAAAGTTTTACTTAGAGATTACAAGTGTATGTAATCTTGCATGCAGCTTTTGTCCGCCAACAGAACGACAGAAGCAATTCATTTCCGTGGACGATTTTTCTAAGAGATTAGACCAAATTAAGCCACACACAGATTACATTTATTTACATGTTAAAGGTGAGCCACTGCTCCATCCTAAAATAGACGAATTGTTAGACTTAAGTCATGAGAAAGGATTTAAAGTCAATATCACAACCAATGGAACATTAATTAATAAAAAGAGGGAAAAATTATTAAATAAACCTGCGTTAAGACAAATGAATTTTTCACTCCATAGCTTTGATGGCCATATTGGTTCTAAAGATAAGGAAGGGTATGTGAGAAGTATCCTTTCTTTTATTAAAGAAGCAACGAGCCAATCAGAAATGATTGTTTCCCTGAGGTTATGGAACCTTACACAAGACAATACAACGAATTTGGAAAGAAAACGAAACAGAGAGTTATTAGAGATAATTGAGAAAGAATTTGATTTAGACTACAAAATTGAAGAGAAGGTCGAACCAGGAAGCGGCGTGAAAATTGCGGAACGTATCTTCATCAATCAAGATTACGAGTTTCAGTGGCCTGCTTTACATGAAGAAGAAGATGATGGGAAGGGCTTCTGCTATGGCCTGCGAAATCAAGCAGGTATTTTAGCAAACGGAACGGTTATTCCTTGTTGTCTAGATGGTGAGGGAGTGATCAACCTTGGAAATATTAATGATCATTCATTTTCTGATATTATCGAGATGGATAGAGCAAAAAACCTTGTAGATGGTTTTTCACGAAGAGTGGCAGTGGAGGAACTATGTAGAAAATGCGGATATCGCAAAAGGTTTGGAAAATAGATTTGCAAATCGCTTGGTTAGTAAGTTAGGTAGGGTCATTTCCACTTATTATCTCATTTAGATATAACGAGGTGAACCGTATCACAAATAATGGTAAAGCAGAGAGTGGAAATTCAAATAAATAAAGAAACTTTATCAAGACTGG
>NZ_JBALOZ010000130.1:0-170 GCF_036965125.1 Bacillus sp. JJ1503 | reverse complement strand
CTTTTTAATAAAATGAATCTGGTGGAAGAGTTAGTTTTCCAATTACACGTGGCTTTGCACAGTGTGTTTAGTATTATTTTTGGGTTTACTCATTCTTCTTCCAGACTAAGATAAGTTACTTCCATTCATTTGATTGCTATGACAATCAGTTAATTATTTAAAATAATTTT
>NZ_JBALOZ010000129.1:0-8281 GCF_036965125.1 Bacillus sp. JJ1503 | reverse complement strand
TGATTATAGTTCGCAAGGATAATCTTTTTTAATTCCATGTTTTTCCCCTTAAAATGAAGTGTAGACTTAATTTTAGAAAAATTGTGAAGTTTGCACTGCATTTTTATTACTATAACACAATAACACATTTCGACAATATATACAATAATAATTCTGAAAATTCATCAAAAATTGATTGTTACTTATATTTAAATGGTTCGTAACATTACAGTTGACCAATTGATACCATAAAAAAAATGCAGCCTTACAAGAAGGTGCATCTAAATAAGTTTATTTAGGAAAAATGACTGAAAGAATTTTATCCATTTTCATACCAGATTCGACTTCATAAATGCCAGGGCGCAGCTCGTTTGATAACCCTCGCTTTTCTACTTCATTTGAAAATGTTCTTGCATGATCAATGATTTTTGCTCTTTCTAGGCTTCTGCCGACATCAATGCTTGTCATACCTGAAGAAACGTTTAACACTGTGCGATAGACAACCTTATTCTCTTTATTGTCTTTAACTTCTTCAGTTTCTGTCGCCTTCTCTTCGTCCGCTTGGTCTGCGAGCTGCTTCCATTCTTTTTCTGTATAAATAACATAACCTTCTGATGAAAGCTTGTCCTTCATCTCTTCATTCGATAGTTTTTCAACTTTATTATTTGTAGTTGCTTCAGTTGGACTACTAAAGTACACAATCCCGCACAAGGTCGCTGCTGCCACTAATCCACCTGCAAAGCTGCGCATAGATTTAGACGTCATTTTCGACCTTGCCCCTTTCCTCTTTTTGCTTTATATAGGAAGCTAAAAGGCGTTCTGCCTCATCTGTACTCATCTGTTTTTCCATAGCAATGCTTTCATAAGAATACCCGCGCCTATGTAAATCGATCAGCTCTCGAAGCAACAGCCTTTTCTCATAAGGAATTGCTTCATTGCCTGCTTCTTTTGCTGTAATTTCAGCATCGATTTCGAGACTTTTAATTTGCTGTTGAAGCTGATACACTTCTTCCATTAATGAGAAGGTAAGTTGATCTATTTGTTGTTCAAGTCTTGATGAAGATTGCCCAGATTTATAAAACGATAAAATGAGCAGCACAATTGCTGCAATAAATAATATGGCTAATGCCCATCCCATCATTTATTCCTCCCTTACTATTTGAATAACTCGCATGTTAAATTATACATGATGTATGTAAGATTTCTATTTAAATAAACAAAACAGATCTATTGTCATAGGTTTATGGCAAATTTATGCGCGGTTAGAATATTTTATTTTAAGTGCCTTTCCCTGCCAGTGTAAATCTAGTAAATTAGTCACAATCAATTCTTAAAATTAAAGTATTCAGAAGTGTAAAAGTTGAAAAAAAAGTAATAAGCTACCCAATTTGTATGAGTAGCTTCTCTTAATCTATATTTTTCTTAACTGCGCAAACTTCCTTTCAACCAAGGCCGATCTCGATAGGGGCCAATCGGAATTTGGATAAGACTGGTTTTTTCAGTAGAATCCAGCTGATAAATCTCGTCACATGCATTCGCATCAAAATCGAGAAGCGGGTGCCCCCCCATTCCGTTGGCTAATGCCGCTATCAGTAATCGCTGTACCAACATACCCGCTTCCATTTGCTGGATACGATATCCTCTATATCCAATTGCTTCAATTAAATGATCCTTATCCCCTACTACATGCAGGCAGAGAGGCACTTGAAACAAATTAATATTCGGACCAGTCAATCCGCTTTGCAGCCTGAAGCGGTGATCTCCAGGATCTATCGATCGAAGTGAATGATCACTACTGTCATAATAATAAGCGCCATTTGGAATGCCTTCAACATTATAAAAGCAGCCATATAAGGAAACACGCGGCTTGTTCTTTATATGAATTTCATCCAAATCATTTCGATACGAAAAGGAAGCAGCCGCCTCATTCAGCAGATATGCTAGTTGAATGGGGCTTACTTTTCCCAATACAAAATCCAAGTCAGGTGAATATCGCTTTTTGCAGATTGAAGCTAGATCATACGACAAGCGTTCAACTTGTGGCAGAGATACAGCTTGACCGTTCCGATGCACACGATCTCTCGACTGGATCTTTCGAAACGACTGTGTTGTTTCCATCATAGATGCTTCATTTATCCTTGTTAACATCGAATAGTCTGCACGTCTCTTTGACCGTTGAAAATGATGATGATGAATCTCCGGCAGCTCTCTGCACAATTCTTCAGAAGTGATTACCCCGTCTTTGTCCCCTAGGTTAGAAGTCCAATTTGTTGGTTCAATCGATAGAGGTATAACTGCATACACGCTTTCCTCCTGTTCGGGCAAACCAAGCAGATGATTCAATGTCCGATCAAGAAATTGATAATATACCCCTGATGCGTAGCCAAAACGTTTCGACACTTCCAGCAGTTGCCCAATTAGCACACCAGCATCCAACCCTTGCAGCCGGTAGGAAAAGTTATGATACTTAAAGAAATTTTTCCAAAACATATTCGAAACAAAAACAGTGCCAAAACACGCAGACATATCACAGCCATTCCCAAGAGCCTTGGCTATATATGAATCGAAATTTCCTTCTCGCAGCAGCACTAACCGGTGATGTGCCACGTCATAATGGTACACACCAACAGGCAAATCCTCCAATTTTAAATACATATATAATTCGTTTGGATACAATCCCCCGCCGGAAGGAATGAATCGCCTATACGAATGCATTAGTTCCATTCTGTTTTCTGTAGAATCTAATGGAGAGACTGATTGGGAAAATTGGTTAAGGCCATTCACATACCATAGAAAATGACCGATTGTGCGAAGGTCAAGCTTTTCAGGTATTCCCCTTCCTTCTAGCATAAGCGGTACTTCTAGAGATAACGGTACTACCGGTAAGTCACGGTAGAGCTTATATGCTAATGGCGCATCAGCCCAATCTGCTTCCCAGCCCTGCGGAATTATCTTTTCAATATCAAAATGGAGATTGTGCAGAAATGTCTCAAGATTCATCTAACTTACCTCCCAGCAACCGCTTATGGAAACGGATGCGGATATGGATTGAGCTGCTCATATGTCAGCGGATGTTTCGAGTAGCCAAGTTCCATTGGTACTGTTAACACTCTATCCAGCCCGAATACACGGGTAAGATGGTGTCCGAATGTCATCGGCAACATTCCCGGAATCAGCACTTTAACGCAATACAATCCGTTTCGTTTCGTTTCCGATGCCGTCTGGTCCACCACAATGACATCTAGATTTAATCGGCGAAAGTCCAGCAGAATATCCCGCAAATCATCGGTCAAGTCTTTATGCTTGGAATTCCATTTGAATTCCTCGTCAAACGTCCTCATTGGACGGTTCTCGTTCAGCAAAAACTTCAGGCGCTCTTCCGCTTGCGGTAATCCGTAAAGCATCCCATGATGATTCATTTTCCGTACAAGTGTAGAATCTTGCAACATTCGCACATACTCTTCTTTGTTCGCTTCAAAATCCGCGTCAAGAGTTAGCATCATGCCTGCCAATTCGTAAACCGCGCTTTTCGCTGCTCGTACTGGGTCCAAATGTGCACCAGCAGCGCAAATAATATTTAGTCCCTTTTCTTTCTTGTTTTTCGCCAATGCCAATACGCTTGGAATTCCATTCTCCATCGTCGAGTTATAAAAATACAATTCATATCCTGCAACCGCACGTGCACGTTCGATCATCAATTGTAATTCTTGGTCGTTTGCGGAATAAGGGTCAAGACGAGGGAGTGGTAGCTGGGCGTACCAAGTCATCAAAAATGAATCACGCTCTACCACTTCCATTATTCCATAGAAAATGGCCTCCTCTAAACTTCCTCCCAAAGCACATCCGTTGGAAGTTTCATAGACAAAGCCCTCATCGCAACCCAAACTGTAATAAGCAAGCAGCTCTGGAACTAGAATCGGACGCTCTTGCATAAACGAATAGCCCCATACCCAATTCATTGAGCGTTCGGAATGAAACGGTTCGAACGGAAAATCAGGTAGTGAATACTGATCCTTAGTGTGTACGCCTACTTGGAAAGGATTGAGTGCTAGATGTTTTAGGTTTTGGAAACTGTCATAGACGACTGTCCGCTTTCCATGCGGAGACAAACCGCAGTACCTCTCCAAGCCTTCTAAAATAGCTGTCGATTCACTTACCGCATATGAATTGGTCCTGCCTCCCACTCCTTCGTCTCCCGAGAACAACGGCAAATTGACACCTACATCGGCAAATGGTGTCTTAATGTCACACATTTTTCCATTTAAAAAGCCAGTCCGATGGTCCAAATAATCTTTGACAAGAATTTTATTCAGTTCATCCATCGATCGGGTGCGGTAACTATCATGACTGATTTTCGGGCTGGGCTGCAGCGATATTTGGGCCTCAGTCGCTGAATCGTCAGGTAATTGTCCACAAACTGCACACAAGGAGTCCGGCAAAAAGAATTGCCGTGAACTATTCAATGTTTTTAGATTGATTAATAATATATGATTTTCCAGGCGCGACTTATCACCTTGCAAAATGCTTTCCACCTCTGCTTCAATTAGGTGGGTCATCTGTAAAATTCCCGTTCGCGATGCCCAAGGATCACGCGGTTTTCCTCCTTGGTTAACAAGTCTCTGCTCAATCTCCCACATCTCATTACGATCTCGTCCGGCCATAAGACGTCTAATGTTTGCACACTGGGAACACCCTGGCTTGCCTTTTTGAACCAAGGGGCCGACAACTCCCTCTCCGAATGAAACGAATCCTCGCAGCCAAGGGATACCGGTTATTTGCGATAACTCTTCTGCCTTTTGATGAACTGAGGGATTCCAAGTATCATGCAATACAAGAACCAATTTAGCCGCTTGTGGTAGATCTGTCTCAAAATCAGCTAGGCGAACGATCTCGTATTGAGTGGATAGTTCTGCAGAAACGCTGTCTGCCAACAATCCTCTTCCGACAACTACTACGACAGCACTCACTGGGATTCCTCCTCCCGTATCATCACACCATAAATCCCTTCCAGTCCCATTTTCAAAAATGGTTCCATCTCTACTTCGAAGACAAGAAGCTGCTTGTGGCTTCTTTCTAACGTTTTTATTGCTAAATGAAGCAAAGCTGGTTCTGTAGGCACTTCACACTCATGAATAACAAGGCTTCGATGCTCACTTTCTTCCAGACGTACGCTTGAAACCTCCACCACCTTTGTCGTAAGGAAAGCCGAATCATTTTGTACTATCATAATCACATGTTGCAGAACATTTCGTAACGCCCCTGTGATATTCAACCCTACACTGCCATACCAGCTTCCGTTCGTACCAATCCATACTACGGGGAATCCGGCCAATTCCTCCCCTAAACCTATTATTGGTTCTCCCCTCATCATCGTTAGTGCCTGAAAATAATAACGACAACGCTCATCCTCTATCTCACTTAAGTACACCCGTGAGACAGAATTTTTCTGATGGACCAATTGTTTGTTTAGTTCCATTTCCAAACACTTTTGCAATCCGCGGCCAACACCTTCTGCAAATGTTTCCCCGGCTCCAAAACCAATATTCTTCTGGTCTGTTAAACTGCTAACCACACCATTGTGTAGGGGCAGAGAAGTAATGAGAAGATTAGTAGTTTGTGATACATAAGCCTCGATTCCTGACAGTCCTGCTTCTTTCAGTGCCTCTTCATGTGTCAAACCGGTAACAATCATCTCAGGCAACAGCTCTGCTGGTCCTTCCGACAGCAAGTCAACTGCCTGAACACGACACTGAGCGAGCGGCAGCTGCTTTAAGTCCCCCTCTTCCCAAATATGAAAAATGCCTGATTCAGCTGATGTTAACTGGCTAAAGAAAAAGAGTAATTTACTCGAATCACCTTTATTCATGCTACGTTCAAGCCATGAATCTATATCTTGTACCCATTCAGCAGACACACCACTAGCGACCAATGGGTGTGGCACGAAGGAATGCCAGCTTCCTTCCAGCGTATTCAGATTAAGCAGGAAAATTTGATTATTCTGTTCCGATTCCCTCACTTTCGTACTCTCTTTGAATAATTCAAACACGATTACATTAGCCAACATCGCTCCCGCAGTAGATGAGAAGGCGGTTAACTGCTGGTCTCTAAAAAATACAGATTGATGGATACGGTTCCAAGCTGACTCCCAGCATGCACTAGAGTCTGGATGCACCAAAGGACCTGCAAGTCCCACCTGGTCTAGGCAAATAGCTGGTATAAACACCTTCTTTTCTTCCCTGCAAATCCTATGAAGATCCCGCAGTTCCTCTATATCATCCTTTTGCGAGATATACAAAATTGATTGATAATCCTGCACAATTTCACGCCATGAACTCTCGCTTTTATCCTGAAGGATGACCTCCTCTACAGCTATTTCATGGTCTGATTTACGTGCATGTTCCTCCAATTCTGTTATACGCCGTCTATTTGTCTGTACCGAATCCGTAATTAGTACATGAAACTTTGGCAAGCCTGATTCAAGTAAAGCTGAAACCAAGGAAACAAAAAAAGGACCGGAGCCAACTGCCAAAACCTTTGCTTGACGATAGACTTGAAACCGGTACGCACCCGAGTCACCGAAACTGTCTAAAAATTCTATTTGAGAAGCATGCTTATTACGTATCTGATCCGTCAGTTGATGTGGACGATCTTGGCTTACATCCCTTACAAACCCGTTTTGATAAAGCACTTCTGCAATTTCATACACCCGATCCCGATATGGATCCGGCAATCCGTCAGTCAAATTAGCCAACGTGTACTCCCCGTTGAACATAGGCACCAGCTTTTCAACCCACTTATCAATCATATTGCCTTCCATCCGAAACGAACATAGGTTATTCCGAAAATATACTCCACTGTTGTGATCTGGGAAAAAAAATGTATCCCCTTTCACTCTCAAACGCATAGACGGGGTTAAATTCGTCATTTCGCTCCTCCTTACTCGTGAGCTGTACTTCAATCACCATATTATTTTCACTATTACCCTATGTACCGAAATTTGTCCTATATGTCTCATCTTTTAGAGAAAAGCCCCGGCAAAACAACTTTGCGGGGGCAAATCTTCTCCATTGGCAACCATGTTTTTCGATAAAATACTAAAAACTGATTAACGGCAACGTCCGAAACCGCCGCAACGTCCGAAACCGCCGCAGCGTCCGAAACCACCGCAGCGTCCGAAGCCGCCACAGNNNCTAAACCAAAACCAAAACAAGAACCAAAACCCATAGTGCCAAATTGTCGATCCATGGATTCCTGATATGGATCCCAAGGAATTGCCGCGTTTGCGTAGAAATCACCAACATTCAACATTTGGAGATCTCTTTGAAAATCATACATTTGCATAGCCTCCCTATTTTTTATACAGGTGTCTAGCAACAAGGAATAATCACAGCTTAGCCATAATGAATAGGTTAACGCACCTATACCTTTCCTCAACAAATTATGTAATGCGTTTGGGTATTGTTACCAAAGTAAAAGCCTATTTTAATTGCCAGATCACTATCTATTAAAAAACATCCAGGACACATGTTATGACCTTGGATGTTCAGAGTTATTTAAAATCTTTCAATTTTTCAATGTAATTTTTCACCAAATTTAAAATAGACCATTTAAATTTGGCTGTCCTTCTATTTAAATATTCCTCTTTACTAATGCTTTTTGCATCATCACTAATTCATTAGCCAGCTCTTTAATACGATATAATATATCCTCATCTACTATTTCATTTTTATCATTAAAATGACTGTGGTTTACGTAAACATAGCTTGGCGCCACATAACAGCGGTAATATCCGGCAATTGGCCTTAACTGATTTTCTATTACGAGGTAGTGCTGATAGGTCCCTCCATTAGCTGCAAACCCCATCACCTTATGTCTGAAAACGGATGGGGGCAATAAATCAAAAATATTTTTTAATGGCGCGGGAAAAGAACCATTAAAGATTGGAAAGCCTATTAAATAAAAATCCGCCTCAGAAACAGCTTTCACCACTATTTTCGTATCATTATTGTATAATTCCGGTTTTCTGCCATCACAAAATTCTACTTCATAATTTCGTAAATCAAGAAGTTCTGTATCAATTTCAGGGTGTTTTGTTTTGATTATTTTAAGCACTGAATCTACTAAAACGGCAGTTTTTGACCCAATAATTGTTCCTGAAATACCTAGTATCTTCATCTTAAAAGACTCCATCCCATATAATATTTTTCTGTAAATCCCCTCATATTTAGCTTACAGCTTCCAGCCCCATTTTATGCTTTTCAGAAATAAAACGAGTTTCTTTAGTATTAACCTTGTATAAAAT
>NZ_JBALOZ010000128.1:5738-23533 GCF_036965125.1 Bacillus sp. JJ1503 | reverse complement strand
TTTTCGATGAACCGACTGCTGTATTAACACCTCAGGAAATTCATGAGTTAATCCAAATCATGAAGGCATTAATAAATGAAGGTAAATCAATCATTTTAATTACCCATAAATTGAAAGAAATTATGGAGGTTTGTGATCGAGTAACCGTTATTCGTAAGGGTGTTGGCATTGGAACGGTTAATGTCAGCGAAACAAACCCCAATGAGCTTGCCAGCTTAATGGTTGGCCGTGAAGTTGAATTTAAGACGGAAAAGAAAGAAGCAGAGCCCGAACAGGATGTACTGGTTATTCATGATCTGCATGTTAAGGATTCACGCGGGCTCCCAGCTGTAGAAGGATTAAGTCTTACAGTTAAAGCTGGTGAGATATTAGGAATTGCTGGGGTAGATGGGAATGGACAAACAGAATTACTTGAGGCTATTACAGGATTAAGAAAATCTGAAAGTGGTTCCATTAAGCTTAATGACAAGGAAATTAGAAATCAACCATCTAGAAAAGTGACGGAATCTGGGATAGGCCATATTCCCCAGGATCGTCATAAGCATGGGCTAGTACTCGATTTTCCAATCGGAGAAAATATGGTTCTACAAACGTATTATAAACAGCCTTATTCAAAAAATGGGGTATTAAACTTTAANNAAAGCAATAGGATTAATCCAAGAATATGATGTTCGAACTCCAAGTGAATTTACATTAGCCCGGGCTTTGTCCGGCGGGAACCAGCAAAAGGCAATCATCGGCCGTGAAATTGATCGTAATCCAGATTTGCTTATTGCAGCCCAGCCTACACGAGGGTTAGATGTTGGCGCAATTGAGTTTATTCACAAACGCCTTATTGATCAGCGTGATCAAGGTAAGGCAGTCTTGCTCTTATCTTTTGAACTCGATGAAATTATAAATGTGAGTGATCGCATTGCTGTTATATATGAAGGAAAAATTGTTGCCATTGTTGATCCAAAACAAACAACAGAACAAGAATTAGGATTGTTAATGGCCGGTTCGAAACGGAAGGAAGCAGGTGAAAAAGCAGATGTCTAATCGCTTGAAAAATATGATTGTTCCCCTTTTAGCTGTTCTATTAGGGATAATTGCCGGAACCATTATTATGATTGCTACTGGCTATAATGCTGGTGAAGCATTTTATGCACTTTGGGACGGTGCCTTCGGTGATATTTATTATTTTGGGGAAACCATTAGACAGGTGACGCCATTAATACTTGCTGGATTGGCCGTTGCTTTTGCATTCAAAACGGGATTGTTTAATATTGGGGTAGAAGGACAGCTAATTGTTGGGTGGCTTGCAGCCGTTTGGGTAGGGTTCGCATTTGACCTTCCGAAGATTATTCACTTGCCTTTAGCTGTTTTAGCTGCTGCCGCAGCTGGAGCACTTTGGGCATTTATCCCTGGATTTTTAAAAGCCCGTTTCCGTGTCCATGAGGTTATTGTTACGATTATGTTAAACTATGTAGCTTTACATGTATCAAACTATTTCGTTCGTTCGGTTTTTTCTGAAAAGAGTGATCGCACACCAAATATCCATGAAACAGCTTCTTTGCGTTCCCCTTTTCTCGAGGGTCTAACAGATTTCTCCCGCTTACATTGGGGTATCGTAATTGCTCTTTTCTGTGCATTGTTAATGTGGTTTATTCTGGAAAAAACGACTAGAGGGTATGAATTAAAATCAGTTGGTTTTAATCAGCATGCTTCTGAATATGCCGGTATGAATGTTCGCTCTAATATTATTTTATCAATGGTGATTTCGGGTGCCTTTGCGGGACTAGCCGGCGCAATGGAAGGGCTTGGCACCTTTGGCTATACAGCGGTAAAGGGCGGGTTCACAGGTGTAGGATTTGATGGAATTGCTGTAGCCTTGCTCGGTGCAAACGGACCTATCGGCATTATTTTAGCGGCTCTATTATTTGGTGCTTTAAAGGTAGGGGCCTTAAATATGCCACTTGAAGCAGGCGTTCCAAATGAACTTGTTGATATTATTATTGCATTAATTGTCTTCTTTGTAGCAGCTAGTTATATGATTAGAATCTTCATTGATCGTATTGGTAAAAAGGGGGTGAAGTAAGTGGGCATCATCGATATGTTAGCAATCATTATTCCCTCAACAATGCTTTGGGCCGCACCACTTATTTTCACAGCATTAGGCGGAACCTTTTCAGAGCGTTCAGGTGTTGTAAATATTGGGCTTGAAGGATTAATGGTTATCGGTGCGTTTACGGCTATTGTCTTTAATCTAACGTTCGCAAGCACTTTTGGAAGCTTGACTCCATGGGTTTCGTTACTTGCGGCAATGGTTATTGGTGCACTACTTTCTGTTTTCCACGCAGTTGCATCAATTACATTTAGAGCGGACCAGGTTGTCTCCGGTGTTGCAATAAATTTATTGGCTATCGGAGCAGCATTGTTTCTAGTTAAGTTTATTTATGATAAAGGTCAAACTGATGCTATTCAAAAAGGCTTCCATAAGATTGATATTCCCATTTTAGGTGATATTCCACTAATAGGAAGATTGTTTTTCTCAAATACGTACTACACTTCTTATGTAGCAATCATTGTTGCCTTTATTGCGTGGTATGTTATTTTTAAAACCCCATTCGGATTAAGATTACGATCTGTCGGTGAACACCCAATGGCGGCTGATACAATGGGGATAAATGTAACAAAAATTCGCTACATTGCGGTTATCCTTTCTGGTGCGCTAGGCGGAATCGGCGGAGGCGTTTATGCTCAATCGATTACTTCAGACTTTAGCCATGCGACCATTAGCGGTCAAGGTTTTATGGCATTAGCCGCAATGATTTTTGGTAAATGGCATCCACTTGGGGCAATGGGCGCTGCCTTGTTCTTCGGATTCGCTCAAAGCTTAAGTATTATCGGATCAAGCTTGCCTTTCTTGGAGAATATTCCGAATGTCTATTTATTAATCGCTCCATATGTTTTAACGATTTTAGCCTTAACAGGATTTATCGGCCGTGCGGATGCGCCAAAAGCATCTGGTGTCCCATATATTAAAGGTTCACGTTAATTTGCTTAAGACCTCTTTTTTAGAGGTCTTTTTTTTCGTATCTGGTATCACAATTTCCATTTAAGTTAATAACTTGATATAAGGAATTAGGGCAAGTTATATTTAGAATAAGATTTAATTCAAAAAGTTTGAGGAAAATAACCACTATTAAGTTACATATGATAGTAAAGCAAATAATATTTACAGGATGATTGGGAGGACAGAATATGGAAATTTTATCAGAAGCCGTTAAACCGATGAATGGTTATAAACTTCATATTGTAAAAACCGAAAAATACAAAACAAATACTATAGTTTGGAAGATGAAAGCCCCGCTAAATAAAGAATTTGCTACTCTTAGGGCTTTACTTCCATATGTACTGCAGAGCAGCAGTGAAAATTATCCTACCACCGGGAAGCTACGTTCTTATTTAGATGAGCTTTATGGAGCGACTTTTTATGTAGACCTATCGAAAAAAGGTGAGTACCACATTATTAGTTTTTCATTGGAAATTGCTAATGAAAAATTTTTATCTGACAGTACACCCCTTTTAAAGGAAGCATTTCAATTTTTATCAGAGATATTAACGAAACCAAATGTTCAAGGAAATGCTTTTGATAAAGATACTGTGGAGAATGAAAAAAGGACATTAAAACAAAGAATTCAATCTGTATATGACGATAAAATGCGTTATTCCAACTTTCGTCTCGTTCAAGAAATGTGTAAGGATGAGCCGTACTCACTGCATGTTCATGGAGAAAAAGAAGACGTTGACCCAATTACCCCAGAGAGTCTTTACGAATATTACCAGAATTCTTTAAATCAGGACGAGATGGACCTTTACGTGATTGGAGACGTAAATGTGGAAGAAGTAGAGGCATTTGGAAAGGAGCTATTGCAATTTGTTGATCGAACTCCACAGCTTATCCATTCTTCTGCATTTAGA
Source organism: Bacillus sp. JJ1503 (assembly GCF_036965125.1). Classification (NCBI taxonomy): domain Bacteria; kingdom Bacillati; phylum Bacillota; class Bacilli; order Caryophanales; family Bacillaceae; genus Bacillus; species Bacillus sp. JJ1503. Next base: position 19,570 of record NZ_JBALOZ010000128.1, on the reverse strand, counting down.
GAAAAGAATGATGTTCATGAGGTAATCGAAAACCAAGATGTAAAGCAAGGAAAATTAAATATTGGCTATCGAACAAATATTGTATATGGGGACGAGGATTACTATCCTTTACAAGTTTATAACGGAATATTTGGAGGTTTTTCACATTCCAAATTATTTATCAACGTAAGGGAAAAAGCGAGTCTTGCTTATTACGCGGCAAGCAGGCTGGAGAGCCATAAAGGATTATTAATGGTGATGACAGGTATTGATAATAAAAATTATGATCAGGCTGTCAGCATTATACATGCACAAATTGAGGCAATGAAAAATGGTGATTTCACTGAGGAAGAATTAAAACAGACGAAGGCTGTTATTAAAAACCAGCTGCTGGAGACTATTGATACATCTAGAGGAATAGTAGAGGTCCTTTATCATAACGTAGTCTCTCAGAAAGATATTTCCATTCAGGATTGGATGGATAAAATGGATCTGGCTACAAAGGAAGATATAGTTGCAGTCGCCAAAAAAATCACTTTAGATACGATATATTTCTTAACTGGGAAGGAGGCAGGAATGTAATGGAAAAAATTACATTTGAACAGCTGAAGGAAGAATTGTTTTTTGAGAAACTTGAAAATGGTTTAGATGTGTACATCCTGCCAAAAGCGGGTTTTAATAAAACATATGCGACTTTTACAACGAAATATGGGTCTATTGACAACCATTTCCTTCCTCAAGGAAAAAATGAATATGTAAAAGTTCCCGATGGGATTGCCCACTTTTTAGAGCATAAGCTTTTTGAGAAAGAAGATGGGGATGTCTTTCAGCAATTTAGCAGGCAGGGAGCATCTGCTAATGCATTTACTTCTTTCACAAGAACAGCTTATTTATTCTCGAGTACATCAAATGTAGAACAAAATCTTGAAACATTAATTGACTTTGTTCAATATCCATACTTTACAGAACAAACTGTTGAGAAAGAAAAGGGAATCATTGGACAGGAAATTACCATGTATGATGATAATCCTGACTGGCGCTTGTATTATGGTTTAATTGAAAATATGTATCAGCAACATCCTGTAAAAATTGACATTGCTGGTACGATTGAAACGATTTCACATATTACGAAAGATTTGCTTTATGAGTGCTATCATACGTTCTACCACCCAAGTAATATGCTATTATTTATTGTAGGGCCTGTAACTCCAGACAATATTATGAAACAAATTAAGGATAACCAAGCATCAAAAGATTACAAGGAATTGCCGGAAATAAATCGTAAATTCGAAGAAGAACCTGAACAGGTCGCTAAGAAAAAACAAGTTTTGCAAATGAATGTTCAAACATCCAAATGTTTAGTAGGCATAAAGGCAAAGAATGTGAATAAGTCCGGCCAGGAATTATTGAAAACAGAGCTAAGCTTAAACGTCATGCTGGATATTATGTTTGGTAAAAGCTCTGACCATTATAGTACTTTATATAATCAAGGGCTAATTGATGATACGTTTTCGTTTGATTATACCCAGGAAAAAAGTTTCGGGTTTGCTATGGTTGGCGGTGATACAAATGATCCAGAAAAGCTTGCTGAATCGTTAAAGAATATTCTTTTAAAAATGAAGGAAAAGGGAGCCATTTCAGAAGCGAGCTTAGAACGAACGAAAAAGAAAAAGATTGGTGCATTTCTGCGGGCCATAAATTCTCCGGAATATATTGCGAATCAATTTACAAGATATGCCTTTAATGAAATGAATTTATTTGATGTTGTCGCTACCCTTGAAGCGATAAAAATAGAAGATATTGAAAGTATTGCAAGTGATTTTATTTCAGAAGACAGATTTTCTGTTTGTCAAGTTGTTCCGAAAGGTTGATTAACAAAAACATTAGGACGATAATAAAGAGAAAGCGCCTTTCATGTTGGCGCTTTCTTTCCTTTTTATTATAGCGCATGGAGTGAACAGGATGAGGAAATATGCATTAATTACGGGAGCAAGCGGTGGAATTGGGGAAGCGATTGCAGCTAAATTAGCGGCTGAAGGCTATCATTTATATTTGCATTATCATGAGAATAAAAAGGCAATTGAAACTCTAATGGAGCAGCTTAAAGCATTTGGCGGAGAGTATATTCCAATCCAGTCAGATTTATCTTCAAAAAGTGGCTATAAAAAGCTCGCAAAAAATATTTTTTCCATTGATGCCATTATACATAATAGCGGTATAAGCCATTACGGTCTTCTATATGAGCTTGAGGACAGCATGGCAGAAAAGCTGATCAACCTTCATGTAACAACACCACTTATGCTTACGAAGCAATTACTGCCTAAATTACTGGCCAAAAGAAGCGGAAACATCATCGTCATCTCTTCCATATGGGGTCAAACAGGAGCTGCTTGTGAAGTCGCCTATTCCACTGTTAAAGGAGCCCAAATATCGTTTGTCAAAGCGTTAAGCAAGGAACTGGCCTTTAATGGTATTAGAGTGAATGCTGTAGCGCCAGGTGCCGTGCAAACAGCTATGATAGAGGGCTTTTCATTTGATGAGCTTGAATCGCTAAAAAATGAAATTCCAATGGGGAGACTCGCTTCACCTGAAAATATTGCTGATTCTGTTTCATTTCTTCTATCAGAAAAATCGTCCTATATTACTGGACAAGTACTTGCCGTAAATGGTGGTTGGTATACTTAATCAAATGGATTGCCGAAGAAATCATGAATATTTTTTCTCTCCAATAAACAAAATAACTATGTACTATAGTGTACAACACAGTTTTTAAAGGAGGATATATTCATGTCTGTACTTGAAAATTGGCAGCAATGGAAAGACTTTCTAGGCGATCGTCTAGATCAGGGACAGCAGCAGGGAATGAATAAAGACACCGTTAATGATCTTGCCTACCAAATCGGTGACTACTTAGCGAAACAAGTAGATCCGAAAAATGAACAGCAGAGAATTCTCTCTGATTTATGGTCAGTTGCTGATAAGGATGAACAGATGGCCATTGCGAACGTTATGGTTAAACTGGTTGAGAACAACGGAACACAATAATACATGAAAAAAAGAGAGGAGCACCCTCTCTTTTTTTTATGCTTTTTACAGATTTAATCTCTATGTATATTTTGAAAATGATTAAAAATCTATTTTTATGATGTTCTGCTTTGTTTTTCCTTTCATCTTTCTTCGAAATCATTTATTATAAAGGGGCGTATTGATAAAGAGGACAAATAGGTCTTTCATATTCAACCTCTTAAACGTAAAGGGAAGTTTAGGAACGGTACTAAGGAGGTTATTAATTTTGAGTAAAACAGAGTGGTATTTAGAGTATGAAATCCAAAAGAACCGACCCGGTTTGCTTGGTGATATTTCTTCCCTTTTAGGTATGCTTTCCATAAACATTGTTACGATCAATGGTGTTGATGAAGGCCGCAGAGGGCTATTAATTCTAGCAGAAAGCAATGAACAAATTGTTCGGCTAGAGTCAATTTTACATACAATGGATACAATAAAATTGATTAAACTCCGTAAACCAAAATTAAGGGACCGCTTAGCTGTTCGACACGGAAGATATATACAAAGAGACGCAGATGACAAAAAGACTTTCCGTTTTGTAAGGGACGAGCTGGGACTATTAGTTGACTTTATGGCAGAATTATTTAAGCAGGAAGGGCACAAACTAATAGGTATAAGAGGAATGCCTCGAGTAGGAAAAACCGAATCAATTGTTGCTTCAAGTGTCTGTGCTAATAAAAGATGGTTATTCGTTTCCTCAACTCTTTTAAAACAAACTATTCGCAATCAATTAATTCATGATGAGTATAACGAAAATAATCTATTTATTATTGATGGAATTGTCTCTTCTAGACGAGCAAATGAACGCCATTGGCAGCTTGTTCGTGAAATTATGAATATGAATGCTGTTAAAGTAGTTGAGCATCCAGATATCTTTGTGGAAAATACAGAGTATTCGATTGAAGATTTCGATTATATAATTGAGCTTCGCAATGATCCTGAAGAGGAAATAAAATATGATATTGTCGATAAAACCAAAATGATCTCCGAATCGGACTTTGGAGGCTTTGATTTTTCGTAAGTTGGAAGGTGTTAAAAATTGTCAGAACTTGGGGTTAGGCTAAAAGAAGCCCGATTGGCTAAAGGATTAAGTCTTGATGACTTGCAGGTAGCTACTAAAATTCAAAAAAGGTATTTAATTGGCATTGAAGAAGGAAATTATAGTATGATGCCTGGGCAATTCTATATACGGGCTTTTATTAAACAGTATGCAGAAGCGGTAGGCCTACAGCCGGAAGAGCTATTTGAACAGTATAAATCAGAAATTCCTTCTACAATAAATGAGGATATTCCTGAAAAATTGTCTAGAGTGCAATCAAGAAAAGATATTACTTCAGGTGGTTCAAAGGTATTTGATATTCTTCCGAAAATATTAATTGCTGTATTTATTATAGGTGCAGCAGCTGTTGTTTATTACTTCGTCACCCAAAAAGGGGATGGAAATGAAGATAAGGATCTCGCAGATAATAGCGGAAATGAGCAAGTGCGTCTTGAAGAATCAGAAAACTTCTCCAAAGATTCTAATGCTAATTCCGATGCGAACTCTGATAAGGAATCTTCAAAAGCGGATGAAGAAAATGAGGCAACAGAGGATGAAGCCAAAGAGGAAACGCCTCCTGCACCGAAGCAAGAACTTACTGTCGTTGAAACTAGCGGCAAAAATTCAATATATGAACTAAAAAATGCAGATAAGTTTGAATTGAAGGTTGTTTCGACTGGGAAAACATGGGTTAGTGTCAAAAATGGAAAGGGAACCTCTTTCTACCAAGGAACATTAACAAAAGGTGACACTGAAAGTCAGCTTCTCGATTTTTCAAAAGAGACTGAAGCTGCGCTTATCATTGGGAACTCCCTAGAAACTGAGATTTATGTGAATGATGAAAAAATTGCTTTTGCCATTGATCCCGCTCAGGTTGTGACGCAGAATATTACCATTCGCTACTTAACGAGCAACGAATAGTCATCTTTTGATGACTATTTTTCACTTTTACTCATCGCTTATTACAAACTGGAGGTAAATCATGAATCTACCTAACAAAATTACAATTTCAAGAATTTGCCTTATCCCTTTGTTCTTAATTATTATGCTCGTGCCATTCTCGTGGGGTGAGGTGACTTTGCTTGGGACAACGCTTCCCGTGACGCATTTAATTGGAGCATTAGTTTTTATTTTTGCCTCTGCTACAGACTGGGTGGATGGCTATTACGCAAGGAAGCTTAACCTCGTAACAAACTTTGGTAAGTTCCTTGATCCATTGGCAGATAAGCTGCTAGTTTCTGCTGCGTTAATCGTTCTTGTGGAACTTGGATTTGCTCCATCATGGATCGTGATTATCATTATTAGCCGTGAATTTGCGGTTACTGGATTACGTCTTCTTCTAGCTGAAGGATACCAGTAAACGCTGACGAAGTTAATCATTCCCTTAAGCAAACAGATTGCTTATAATTTAGGAATACACTAATCAGCTTAGGAGTTGGACTTTTTAAAATGAATAAGAAGGATATAGCAAACATACGTAAACAATTTAAGCTTAATAATGATTTATTGAAAATCGCAAATATCTTTAATGTTTATATAAGAAAGGAAAGCAGTGAGATTTATCATGAAGAAAGTCATCCTTTTCCGATGTTAGACCAGGAACAGCAAGAGTTATTCATGACTAACTTTAAGAAAGTACTTACGGGTCAAGTGGATGTGAAATTATTTGAAGTAAAATTCAAACGAGAAGCTGAAAATCATAGTCAGTTCATTCTCCACGATGGGCTACAGTCCGATGATGTAGAAGATTGGAAGGAACAAATGCTGCTTATGGTTGAAAAAATGTTTAAAGATGTTCAATATGAACAGGACATGGTCGTGACTTTTATTCGGGGGGAATATTTTAAGCCAACGAAAAGGAGTAATGAAGAAGCCGAAATTAGTGCCCGGGATGAGGTGTATAAACATCCTTTTATCCTATGCAGCATTAATCAAACGATACAGCCAAAAAGATCTTTGTTGTTTGATTATATTGAAAAGGAATTTAAGTCTAGTGTTGTCGTTGATTCCATTATCAATCTTACATCTCCTGTGGCAGGTTTTTTATATCCTAGCTTTACTGAGAATTCAGCAGATGTAAACCGCGTTCTTTACTCGTCCGGGAAACCAAATCAGCCCGATTATCATTTTATCGAAGAAGTATTGAATGGCGAAGAGATTATGACCGCTCAAGATGATAAAGCTGTATTCGAGGAAATCGTCAAAGAAGTCGTTGGAGACCAGGTTGATGCAACAACCCTTTCCAATGTATATGAAGAAATCAATCGAATCATGGATGAAGAAGAAGAGGAAGATACTCCTAAATTGGATTACAAGGATGTAGAACGTGTATTAAAGGTAAGTGGTGTAGAGGACGTTAATACTGAAAAGGTTGAAATGGCGTTCCAGAAAATCATTGATGATGAAAAATATGAACTGAAAGCAAGCAGTATTGTACCGAATTATAATACGAAATCAATTAAAATTAACACGAAAGTAGCAAATATCTCTATTAGTCCACAGGATTTAAAATATGTTAGACAGGTTAATTTTAACGGCAAGCGCTGTTTACTGATTGAAGTGGACGAAGATACGATGGTTGAAGGATTTACACTAATTCCCGAAACTTTTCTAGGCTAGAGGAAGATTCGTGTACATTACGGTCGGTTTCGCAAATAAACTGGTTAGTTTCGCAAATAAACTGGCTAGTTTCGCAAATAAATTAGTCAGTTCCGCAAATAAGTTAGTTGGTTTCGCAAATAAATTGGACAGTTCCGCAAATATACTGTTCCAATGACCGCATAAAATAAATGGGTTGACCCCAACAAGGTCAACCCAAAATATTCACTTATTCATACCGTACCTTTGACAATCCAACGGTAAAAAACACCATCGCAAATCCAAGCAATATGAATACAGGTGTAAGAATATCCCCAAGAGTACCGCCACTCCCGATTAATGCTGTAAACCCTTCGATAGCCCATGACTGAGGAACGAAATTTGCAATGGATTGCATGAATTCAGGCATAATGCTTGTAGGCCAATAAACACCGCCAAGCATACAGGTAGAAACAATGATGAGCGTTCCAATTGCGTTTTGCTGCTCGGCTGTTTTGGCAAAGGCAGCAATTGCGAGACCTAATCCGACTACAGATAAAAGCAATGAGGAGATAAGAACAAGCAACCCAACAGGATCTCCCCACTTCACATCAAAAATGACCGAGGACATGACGATCAATAAGAAGAATTGAATCCAGCCAATGGCAAAAAATGATAGGAAGTATCCAAACATAACATGAAATTTGGAAGTTGGAGTTGTAAACAATCTTGACCAAATGCCCATATTTCTTGCTTCAATTAGAGCTCCAGTGACAGACAGCATCATCATCATCACAAACATGATAGAAAATCCTGCCGAGCTGTATGACATTCTGTTCAGATTATTTTCATTTGAGCCATCACCTGCGATAATTTTTGTTAAGGCTGGCCGGTTTTCTAGGCCGCTCGCAAGCTTATTGTATATGTCATCCCATTCCCCTCCGTTATATTGGCTTCCCGTTTTTGCTGCTGAGACTTGCATACCCATTGTTCGTACAGCCCCATTCATCATTTGCTTTACAATGGGTGCAGTTGTACTGCTAGGTAAATGTTGAAAGGTAATCTCAGGTTTTTCCTGTTTAATAAGCTGAGTGGCTAATCCCTTTTTTATTGTAGAAACTCCTTGAACCTCCTGCTGCTCGAACAGATTCCTTGCCTCCGCTGCTGTAACATTATGGTACGTAACAAGCTCACTCGATTTAAGATGTGTAATCAGCCCAGTCGATAATTCTGTTTGATCTTCATCAACAATGCCTATATGGATAGTGGGATCCGAGCTTCCGCCGAAAAGGCTCCCGAATAGGAAGGTAAACAGAAGCGGCATGGCGAACATCAATAGATAAGCAGACGGCTTTTTAAATGTACGCTTTAGTTCAAAATGGCAAATTGCCCATATTTTCATCATTATTCCCAAACCTCCTTAGAGAGCCTTATGGTGAAAGCGCATCGTTCCAATGATAATCGATACAATACCAATCAAAGTTAATATGATCGTTGGCGCCATTAATGAGACCCATGTAGTGCCAGACATGATATTTGTAAAGCTAGTTAAAGCCCATGAATTTGGTGTAATCATAGAGATGTTTCGCATAAGGCTTGGGAATACGGAAATAGGAAGCATGGAACCTCCTAAAAGGGCAAGGAGCTGTACACCAATTCCACCTAGTGTGTCTGCCATTTTTTCACTCGAAGTAAAGGCAGCCACAACCATCGACAGCCCTGATACCGCAAAGCTGTATATGAAAGCAATGAAGATTGTTTGGAGAACATTGATTCCCCAGCCTACGTTTAAAACAAAATGAGTCGCAGCCATAAAGATCAGAAATTGGATGAAGGCAAAGAATAGCGTCCCTAGAAATTTTCCTAATAAAATGGAGCTATTACTCGCTTGTGTCGTCATTAATCTGGCTAGAGTCTCCGTACTGCGCTCCTGATGAAAAGCTTTCCCGCCATGCATAGCATTAAATAATAAGAACATAGCCGCCATGGCTGCAGCGTAGTATTGCATAGACGACACATTATGTTCTCCTAAAGGCTGTTCCGTAATGACATCCTGCTGGAGCTTTACGACCTTTTCCATGTTTTGCAAAAGATCCATTTGGATTGTTTCTGGATGAAAGCTGCTTCCATTAGCTGCTGCTGTAACTGCGATATCAGACATCACTTCCTTTGTCGAAATAGCCATCGTTTGTGCAGTCATTGTGAAAGAATCCGTTATTTGCTGAACAAAGGCTGCTTCAAAATCCTTGCCTGCTGCTGGATATATAAAAACAGGATTTTCCTGCTGATTTCCTAAGCTCTCTTCCCAGAGGCTAGGAATGACTAGACCAACATCCACATGAGAATCCTTGACCCAATTTTGCAGTTCTTCACTAGAACTGGTTTGCTTCACAGATACTGAATCATTCAATTCATCGAGTAAAACCTCATTAATGAATGTCTCTGCAAGAGCATCAGTATCCACAGTGTAAATACCTATTGTTGTTTTAGGCATCTGACTGTCACCCATGACCCCTTTTAAAGCAGATCCTAATATCGCAGTCAAAAGGATAGGCATGAAGACCATCAAGATGATGGCTTTTCTATCCTTCAATCGAAGCTTTAGATCTTTGGCAGCAATAATAAACATTTTCATTTCATTCACCTCTAATCACGCAATGAACGTCCGGTTAATTGTAAAAACAATGTTTCTAAATTAGGTTCCTGAAGCTGAATTTGCTGCAGTTTTACACCTAATTGATTAGATAGTAAAACGATATCAGCTAGGAGCTCTTTATGATTTTGCAAGAAGATATCAATTTCTGTTTCTTGTTGAACCGTTACATTTTCAACACCATCCATTGAATTCAATTGCATCAGAAAAGCAGGCTTCGCTTGATCAACAACAAGATGAAGCACTTTGCCGCCGGAAAGCCTATTGGTAAGCTCTTTCTTTGACCCGCTTGCAATTAATTGGCCGTGATCGATGATCGCAATACGTTTGCAAAGGAATTCAACCTCTTCCATGTAATGGCTTGTGTAAATGATGGTCATTCCTTGCTCATTTAACGATTTGACCGTTTCTAAAATATGATTTCGCGATTGCGGGTCAATGCCAACAGTCGGTTCATCCATGATCAGCAATTCGGGCTTATGCATTAAGGCCACTCCAATATTAATCCGCCGCTTCATCCCGCCTGAAAAGGTTTCAATTTTATCCTTTCCCCGGTCGGAAAGACCAACGATTTCGAGTACTTCCTTCGCCCGGTTTTTAGCCTCTTTTCTTTTTAAACCATACATTTGGCCCCAAAAAACTAAATTATCAATTGCTGACATTGTCGGATAAAGAGCAATATCCTGAGGAACAACACCAATTTTCTTTTTAATAAATTGTGGGTCCTTATTTACTGAAACTCCATCCACGAGGATATCTCCATCCTGATAAGGAACTAACCCGCAAATCATGGAGATGGTCGTTGATTTTCCCGCTCCATTTGGTCCAAGTAAACCAAACGCTTCCCCTTTTTCAATATTTAAGGTAATTCCTTTAACGACTTCATGATGGCCAAAGCTCTTTTTAATATTGTTTAGTGCAAGCACCTTCAACCGCCTCCTTATTAACTACCTTCAGTTTAATCCGAAGCAGGAATCCAGCCATCTAGCTGGCGATAGATTTTTATGTATAAAAAAACGACACCCATGTGTCGTTGTTCATCCTGCCGTATGCCAAAAGTCATGTTTAAAAGGTAGTGATGCCGTATCGTACCGCAAAAATGGCTGCCTGTGTGCGATCCCTAAGCTCAAGCTTTTGAATAATATTCGAAACATGATTTTTGACCGTTCCTTCTGTAATAAATAAGGCATCGGCAATCTCTTTATTATTGAAACCTTGGCCAAGATGACTCAATACTTCAAGCTCACGGCTTGTTAATTCATTTAAGGAAAAGGGGATAGGTGCTTCTGAGTTGATTTCGTCCTTACTTTTTTTCAACCGCATTTCTGTTAGCACATTGGAAGTGAAGTCCTTAGGGAGGACTACGCCTCCATGGAAAACGGTTAAAATCGCCTGAACGATTGTGTCAGTGGACATATCCTTTAATAAATAACCGCTTGCCCCTTCCTCTAACGCATCAAAAATATATTCACTGTCACTAAAGGTCGTTAGCATTAACACTTTAACTTGGGGAATATTTTCCCTTAAAAGCCTTGTTCCTTCAACCCCATTGACATTTGGCATCCGGATATCCATTAAAACGATATCAGGGGTAAGACTTAAAGCCTTTTCCAATGCTTCGGCTCCATCGCCGGCTGTCCCGATTACTTCAATTTCATTGCGCAAATTCAATAGGGAGCCTAGTCCTTCCCTTATTAATGGCTGATCATCTACAATTAAGACCTTAATCAATTCATCACCCCCGCTGAGCTCCATTGTACAAGTTTATTTGGAAGTTTAACGGAAATCGAAAATCCTTGTCCTTCCGCACTTTTAAATTGTATCGTTCCACCGTGCTCTAAAATGCGTTCCTTCATGTTTATGAGCCCAAAGCTTGGGACTACATTTTCAGTTCCCTTTCCGTTATCCTCCAATTCAATATTGACAGCTTCATTTGTAATCTGAATCGATACGTGACATACATTAGCCGAACCGTGTCGTTGTGCATTTGTTAATGCTTCCTGTACGATTCTTTTTATGGTTGGTTGAATGGAAAGAGGGATTGACGTTGGATCACCATCTAATTCTAGTCGTGTTTCCATTCCAGTCAGATTAGCAAATTCATCCATCATCTCACGCAAAACATGCAGAAATGAGACTTTCATGTGGTCCTGTTCCTTCAATGTTCGAACAGATAAGCGTATTTCATGAAGAGAGTCGCGAGTCAACTGCTCGCATGTATTTAATATGGCTTTGCTTTTGTCTGGATCCATCGATATCATTTCATTTGCTAATTGCAGCTGTACTAGTAAGGCTGTCATTTTATGGCCGACCGTATCATGAATTTCACGTGCAATTTCATTTCGTTCCCGTATTACGGTTAATTGTTCCACTTGATTGGAATACTCACTTAATTGCTCGTGAGCATTCTGCAAGGCACTATGCGAGTCATTTAGCTGCTGGAACTGACTGCTGATCGTTTCTCTTGCTGTCTGTAAATTTTGGATTAAGCTCCCGACAATCGCTCCAAATAGGATGAACATCAAATTTAATATATTATCGGAAAATGCAGATGCCCCTAATAAATAATATTTTTCAACGGTAATCAACATCCACATGATGAAAAAGGCGATCGAAAACCATTTTAAAATGCTGCGCTTTGAGAAAAATAAAAAGACGGTTGTTGATATCACACCAAAGAATATCAAGTATAAATTGCCACTAGACGGAAATATAGCCCCAAACCCAAAGCTCAGAAGCATATCAACAGCTGTACAGAATACCCTTATTCTTATACTTTCAGTGAAAATTTGCAGAATATGATTTCCAACAAAAAGAATCATCGCCCCAATAATAAAGCCGAACTTCCAGCCTTCCGTAGGTTCTGTAAATTGAAAATAATAGCTGCTCAATAATAAAAACATGAGAACTCTTGTTGATGTAAGTAAGAGAAAAGATAAATTTTTCAAAGTTCATCCCGTCCTTAAGCTATATCTTCTTTGTCCTTTCTTACTAAAGGAATCATCATTTTTACCTGAGTTCCCACATTTACTGTGCTTTCAATAGAAATACTTCCATTATAGGAATCAATAATTCGTTTGCAGACGGTTAATCCGATGCCAGAGCCATCTTTTTTCTTTGTGAAAAATGGATGGAATATTTTCTCGAGCTCTTCATTTGGAATCCCTATTCCGGTATCACTTACATAAATCATGCAGCTTGCCGAATTGCTATCTATCGAAATGGTAAGCTTCCCACCGTTAGGCATTGCATGTAAGGAATTCTTGCTAAGATTTAGAATGACTTGTTTTAAATGATCTTTAACACAGGATATATGTGGATCATTAGTAGAGTAGGTGATTGATAGCTCTACGTTCATATAGTTGGCTTCAGATTTTAAAATGGGTTCAATCTCTTTCAATATTTCATTTATATTGTAGATTTTATATGTATAGGCTGTAGGCCGTCCTAGAAATAACAGCTCACTGACGATTGAATTGATTCGTTCAATTTCAATTTGTATTACCTCGAAATAATTCTGGGCTTTTTTATCATGATATTCTTCGCCTAATAATTTTATCAAACCACTAATCCCAGTAAGGGGATTTCTAATTTCATGGGCTGTGCTGGCTGCCAGATTACCAATCAGCTCCATCTTCTGAAACTCATATTGTTCTTTTTCTAATTTTGCTCTCCATTTTAAGCGGAAATTATAGATTAAGAGCAATAGGATATTTGTAAAAATAAAGGCAATAAAAAAGTAATTTATAAAAGCTTCTAGGCGTAAATGTTTATCATCATAGCTGATTCTTGCTGTTAACGTCCAAGGTAAGCGGTCTAAGCTTAATTCCTTCATGACATATTTTTCATTTGTATGTAACGCCCCTGCTTGCATGATGGTTATTCCTTTATCATCAGCTATGAAGATTTCTTCATCATTCAAAAGGGTAGATAAATTAGCCTCGAATGTTTTTAAATTTAAACTAGCAAGCAATACACCTATGACCCTATGATTTTCGATAACAGGAGTAGCTAATGTGATAATATAATTTCCTGTAATCCGACCAAGATGTGCTTCAGATATACTCGTTTTTCCGATTTCAACCGCTTTCTGGAAATATTCGCGATCACTTATATTTACAGGGGAAAAAGGAGTGTTTGAACTTATTAGAATATCTCCCTTTGGATTGGCCCAATAAAAGCCGGAAAACCGATTATCCTGTTTATGGGTTTCCTTCAATACTTCATCTATATGGTTAAAGCTAAATTGCTGTACCTTGATTAACGTAGCAAGCATCTCAAGGCGGCCAGACGTTTCACCAATAAAGTTGTCGATGCTTCTTGAATGAAGGCCTGCATTTCTGTGCGCCTCCTCTTTATACTCATTTTCATAAAACTCCATTTTTTGTACCGTCAATAAAAAGCTGATTAAAAGTGAGGGTACGATTGTGAAGATAAAATAAATGAGGAATGTTGTTAACTTTAGTTTCGTGTTTCGAGTAGGCATGAACAGTTCTTCCCCTTTATCGCAGATTAACG
>NZ_JBALOZ010000128.1:0-5698 GCF_036965125.1 Bacillus sp. JJ1503 | reverse complement strand
TAACGGGCTGTAAGACCCTCACTTCAAGAAGTTGAATAAAACACTAATTTCTAAGTAGGGGATCAACAGCTCGTAAAGGCCCGATTAGTTCAACTAACAATCAGTGGGGGATGAGGCCTACTAAGATTGCCACTATCTAATGTCTTTGTAGGCACTAGCACGTCCTGTGCATTGGCCCCCCACTGATTGAAGTTTCACTTTATCAATCGCAACCTATTTTTGCGAAGTTTAGATCCTCAAAATATCTTTTATATGGAGAATGAGCAGGTTTAGTGGACATGTCGAATATGAATGAATATGCTCAGAGGATTAACGAAAACTTTTTTATAATTATTATAATAATAAGTTATTTATTAAGAAGGTTCAATAGTTGGCAACGGGGACACACTTCTATGGCTGTTTGAATATAAGCAGGAGGTAAAGGTTTTTTTATCGAAATTTAATGAAGCGTTTACAATAATAGGAAAGGCGAGTAAAGATAATGTTCATACAAACAGAAAGATTAATCATCCGGAAATTTATTTTTGATGATTGGCAAGCAGTCTACAAGTATACCTCTGACCCTGTTGTTATGAAATATATTCCAGAAGGGGTTTTTTCGGAAGAGGATGCAAAGGAGTTTGTCATCAAAAATTCAGTTGATCAAGCGGAAAAATTTCCTGTACTATTAAAGAATGAAAATATTCTAATTGGTCACATGGCTTTTGAAAAATATTTTGGTGAGCATACTTATGAGATTGGCTGGGTGTTTAATCCGGAGTTTCAGAATAGGGGATATGCCTCAGAGGCAGCAGAAGCTTTATTGAAATTTGGTTTTGAAGACATGAAGTTACATAGAATTATAGCTACATGCCAGCCTGAGAATACTCCATCTTACCGTGTTATGGAGAAAATTGGCATGAGAAGAGAAGGGTTTTTTAAGAAATGTATTCCATCGGGGAATGATTGGTGGGATGAATATTATTATGCAATATTAGAGGAAGAGTGGGGTCGTAAGACAAAATGAGTGAAGTAAACGCTATTTATCAAATGAAAATACCTAACACTAGATCAAGCTTGCATAAGGATTTGCAAAATCTTGGCTTAGAAAAGGGAATGGTTGTCATTGTCCATTCGTCCTTAAGTGCACTTGGGTGGGTTTGCGGAGGGCCAGTAGCCGTTATCCAAGCCTTGATGGATACCGTTGGGGAAGAGGGGACTATTATTATGCCAACTCAAACAGCAGATAATTCAGATCCTGCAGAATGGCAAAACCCTCCTGTACCAGAGGAATGGTGGCCGATTATTCGTGAAGAAACACCCGCATATGATCCACATTTCACACCAACAACAGGGATGGGGAAAATTGTTGAAGCCTTTAGAACCTTCCCAGGGGTAAAAAGGAGCTTGCACCCAACTTATTCATTTGCAGCTTGGGGAAAGCATGCGGAGTACATATTATCTGAACAGCCTTTAGAAGAGGGATTTGGACTTGAATCACCTTTAGCCAAAATCTATGCATTGGATGGTTATGTATTATTGCTAGGGGTGCAGCATGATAGCAATACTTCATTGCATTTTGCTGAACATGCAATCGTTAATAGGAAGAAGGTCCAAAAAGGGACTGCTTTATTTGAAAATAACGAACGAGTATGGAAAACATATGAAGAAATTGTTTATGATTCAGATTCATTTGATGCTTTAGGGAAAGAGTTTGAAGAGAAACATCCAATTAATTCTTCCCAAATTGGTTTAGCCACGTGCAAGCTCATGAAGCAGAGGCTGCTTATTGATTTTGGCCGTGAATGGTTACAAAAGCAAAGTAATTAAATAATGAAAGCCTCAATTTTTGATTAATCCGCCAATCGAGGCATTTTCGTATAATTATCGTTTACGAAAAATTCCATAATTTAAAATTGGTGGAATTACCACTTGTTTTAAGGCGAATAAATCGTTAACATGAGTAAGGTACTTTAGGAGGTCTTACTTGATGAATAAACGTGTGTATTTATTGGCCATTGTCTCATTTGTTGTTGGGATGGTGGAGTTAATTATAGGTGGTTTACTTGATTTAGTAGCAAATGGTTTAGATGTAAGTCTAGGGCAGGCAGGTTTTCTGATGACGGCCTTTTCACTTTCATTTGCGATTGCCGCTCCCATTTTGTTAGCGGTAACCCAGAGAGTGGACCGTAAGCAGCTTACTTTGATGTCTCTAGCAGTTTTTTTCCTAGGGAATGTGATTGCTGTATTCAGCCCGAATTATAGTATTTTACTAGTGGGGCGTATCATATCAGCAGCTAGCGGCTCGTTGCTCATTGCCTTATGCTTAACGATGGTTCCAGCCATTGTCGATGAAAAATACCGTGCTCGTGCTATTTCGGTTGTATTTATGGGAGTGAGCGGCTCTCTTGTATTGGGCGTACCAATTGGATTAATGCTTGGAAATTCATTTGGCTGGCGCGCGCCTTTTGTCCTGATATCAATCCTTACCCTCGTTTCGATGGCAGGTGTGTATTTCTTTTTAGGAAAAATCCCACCTAAGCCAGCTGTTCCTATTGGAGTTCAGCTTAAGACTTTGAAGAATCGAAGAATTTTACTTGCGCAATTAACGTCCATTATTTTTCTGGCAGGACATTTAACGTTTTACGGTTACTTGACTCCTTTTCTAAAAATGAAAATGGGTTTGGATGGTCAGTGGGTTAGTATTGTCTATTTAGTTTTTGGTATCGCAGCGGTAGTGGGAGGTGGAATCGGAGGCTTACTTGCTGATCGATTTGGCACTAAGACTACCATTCTATCAGTTACGGCCCTTTTTGCCGTATCGATGTTTATCATTCCATTTACAACATTTTCACTGCCGATTTTTCTAATTATCCTCGGTGTGTATAGTTTGCTTAGCTGGGCGATCACACCTCCCATGCAAAGTTATTTAATTGAAGTTTCCGCTGGTGCTTCGGATATTCAGCAAACCTTAAATAATTCTGCTGTCCATATTGGAATTGCTTTAGGTTCATTGATTGGGGGACTTGTGATCGAGCAGGCATCGTCTGTAGATCTAAATCCAATAGCTGGTGGAATATTCGTTTTATTTGCTCTTGGGACTGCTTTCTTCTCAATGGGCAAGGGCAGCCGGAAAGCTTATTTAAAGAAAGAAGCTATGAAAATAGATTAACAAAACAGCCGGGAAATGTATTCATTCCGGCTGTTTTTAATAAGGAAGAAAGCCTGAGGATGCTAAAAGATTACAACCTAAATTCCAATTTATAATATACTACATGTTAATGAATTTGGTACGGTGATAGTTTAATTGATTAAAAAACTTATTCTTTCCTAACCTCCGAATTCTAATTTTGATTGAATACATAAGAAAAATTAGGGAGGGCATTATGACAGAGGCATTTCTTCACGGAGCCATTCTTGCTTTTGGACTCATCCTGCCATTAGGTGTGCAAAATGTATTTGTTTTTAACCAAGGGGCGACACAAAAGCGATTTGTAAGAGCATTGCCAGCAGTTATTACTGCAGGAATTTGTGATACGATCTTAATTCTTTTGGCTGTAATGGGTGTATCGATAATTGTGTTTAGCTTTGTATGGATCAAAAACGTAATCTTTATTGTCGGCTTCTTTTTTTTAGCCTATATGGGCTGGTCCATTTGGAAAAGCGAACCTGAGGTAAAGAGTGACAAACAGGAGATTTCCTTTTCAACAAAGCGTCAGATCACGTTTGCGGCATCGGTTTCTTTGCTGAATCCGCATGCTATTATGGATACAATAGGCGTTATTGGCACAAGCTCTTTAGCCTATGAAGGCTTCGAAAAATGGGCGTTTTCTCTAGCATGTATAGGTATTTCATGGATATGGTTTTTCAGTTTAGCACTCGTTGGGAGGAAAGTAGGAGAGTTCGATACGAGCGGGCGCTTTTTAAAGAAGATGAACCAAATATCTGCTATAATCATATGGGGAATGGCGCTATACATTGGCGCTCAAATCCTAATTTAGTTTCTTGGCTTGCCTTATGTAGGAGGATGTAAAGATAATGAGACATTTAGCCTTGGTCATTCCAATTATGCTTATAGTTGGTGCTGCAGCCATGTGGATGCTTCATAAAGATTATTCGGTTCTTGATTATCAAACAAGAGTGATTATTTCTACAGGTGCTGCCCTTTTTTCAGGATTAATATCATTCTTTTTATTTAAAACAGGGAAAGCGAATAATGAATAAGCATGTCATACCGATGGGACCTCACTACACCTTTGTAAGAGTGAGGTCTTCTTTTGTCGGGAACCAAAATATGCTATTTGGAACTGTGAACAAAATCTCCAGTCTCGCGGATGATCTTGTGTCTGTACACTTTTTGTGGCTTTAAAACATCCAATTTAGTGGATTTAGATGAATAGGTTTTGGATGTTGCACGAAATGTACCGGAAATGGCAGCTATGAATGACAGAGCTTTTTTTGATAAAAGGGTACATGTTTACCCACAAGATGCAGTTAAATTTGTGGAGTAAAATAGAAGTCAATACAACTTCATCATAATAGACTTTCCTGACCCTACAGTTCCATTATTGGCTAATCTATATACATTAGAGCTATATCAACAGCTTTATATTTATTAGCTATGGACGGAAAAATAGTTTGTCAGTCAAACTCAATTGATGAAACGCCAATTGTCTTTTGGAGTATTGGCCGGACAATGGAAGCCGCAGGTTTTTATACGGAACCATACCATACTGTTATTCCTTCCTTTGTGGATTGGGGCTTTCAAATAGGTGCCAAAAAACCATTTTCTACAAAAAATGAAAAGATTACTGTTCCACATCGAACATTACCTAAACAGATTAATCATATGTCTTCCCTTCCAAATGGATCCCTTCGTGCTAAAGAAAGAGCTGTTGTAAATAGGAAGGAGTATTTAGTATTGCATGAAATTTTTAATAGAGAAATAGTAGATTATACGTAGGATAAACGCCTCCTTAGCATATTAAAAAAGACAGCACCTTATATATGAGGGAAGCTGCCTTTTTTAATTATAGAAATTTAATAAGTTTTTTTACTTTTATTTCGCTTTTTATGAGAGCTGCTTCAACAAATAAGCGCTTGTCTGTTAAATATAAGGCATCTAAAGGATAGCAAGTTTCAAGTGCTATGGATGGGTAAGCCATATCGGGCAGTATATCTTCTACATGTAAAATCCGCTGCCTGGTCACTGAAAAGGTAAACACACCTTGTTCTGTTGTCACGGTAAATTCCATTCCCTCTGAAAGCATATCTAGATGACGGAAGGAAGATGAATTGTGAGCTGCGATGATACTCGTACCAATTTGCCCAGGAAAAACGCTATCTGGCAGATGCCCGGGTGCTTTGGCTAACTCTCTCTTTCCAGTTCCTTCTAAAATCGCTTCATTAATTCCGAGACTTGGAATGGTGAGCATTCCGATGATTTCGCCTGTTTTCGGTTTTGCGGTTAGTTCTGGAGCTGGTTTAGGGTAAAGTCCGGTTTGATAGGTTTGAAGAATTGGTTCAGTTTCGCTCATCTTTGCGGTTGGTTTCTTTCCCGCATGAAGGCCTGCAGTAATTTCTTGTGATGGACTTGCTGAAGAGCCTTCTGGAATGAACTGGGATTGGGCTTCTTCCTGCAAGGCTTGGGACATGGCTTTAGAATAGCCTAATTGAACAAAAGGGAAAAGGAGGACAAATATTCCCAAAACCAGTAATC
>NZ_JBALOZ010000127.1:3502-6659 GCF_036965125.1 Bacillus sp. JJ1503 | reverse complement strand
CAACCTCCTATTACGAGTCAGACTATTTTCCCAATTTAAACAAATAGATTAGGAATTAAAATATTTCTGACTATTTGTTTAATATATTGATAGTATATTATTTTTCAATTAGTCTGTCAAAACAATATTTTCTTAATAATATCATTTTTTAAAAATAGTTTTGTTGATTTGTTGATTTTATAGTATTTTTTACTATAAATAAGGTGCTGAAGCGCTAAATTTTTATAGCCAAAAGAGACCTTTCCATATCCGGTAAGGTCTTTATAAATATTATTCAATTTACAACGCAAGGTTTTTCTGTTTTTTCGGCAACTAAAATCTCCTTAACAGAATGATAAATTTTTGTATGTGAATCAGCTATTAAAAAAATTGCTGATTCAACCTACAGGAACTCTTAAATTTGGCATCTCTACCTCACCCGGACTTGAGATGGTTTAGTAGATTGTCTCTACAAATATATCAAAATAGTATCTCTGTTTCGAGTTGATTAATTAAAAGCAGTATCACAGCTAATAATAATTACGTTCAACTCCTGCTTTAAATCAATCTCATAAGGAATTACTTTTTCACCATGATGCTCCATGATTCTAATATGAGGGCGGTCGCCTAATCCAGTATTTTGGCTGGAAACAATTCCTTTTCGTCCATCATTTAGAACGACCGATAAACCAACTGGATAAATAGCAACCGCTAGTCGAAAGGCTTCAATCACCTTTTGATCAAATAATGCCCCCGAACCAGCATAAAGGATTTCGAGCGCTTCACTTGGGAGCATCGCTTTTCTATAAACTCGATTAGAGGTGACTGCATCAAACACATCTGCTACAGCAATTATTTTTCCAAAATAATGAATGTCCGGTCCTAGCAAGCCTCTTGGATAACCTGTCCCATTCATTCGTTCATGATGCTGATAGGCACAATGCGCTACTAATAGCGGGATGGTATGTACCTTTCTTAAAATTTCAAATCCTTCCTCTGCGTGCTTTTTAATAGTCTCATACTCATGATCCGAGAGCTTTTCAGGTTTCAAGAGGATTTCTAACGGGACTTTGAGCTTTCCAATATCATGGAAAATCGCCCCAAGACCTAAAGTTTCAAGCTCCTTAGTCGTTAGCTTTAATTCCATTCCAATCGCTAAGGAATAAAGAGTGACATTTAATGAATGGATAAATATATAATTATCATGTGTAAATGCATCTGAAAGAAGATTAAGTAATTCCTTTTTCTCCTTTATTTCTGTTAAAAGACTACGGATGATGCCAGATAATCGCTTTGATGCCTTGTCAACAACATATGAACCTGTAAGGCTCGGGTCTCTTTGAATTTCCTCAAACGTGCTACTGATCGTTTGAATAGCTTCCAGACGTATAGTATCTGATATGCTTCCGTTATACTCTATATCCTCTGTTCCGTTTTCTTTAATAAAAATATAACTAATGCCTAAATCCTGAAGGCGCTGAATCAATGATTCTTTTAATGTTATTCCTTCATTTAATAATACTTGACCCTTTTCATTGTAAATAGCTTTTGCAAGGACTGTACCGGCCTCGACTGAAGTTGTTGTGACTAGTCTCATGAAATACACCTTTTCATTGTGAAGTTCCATTATCTTCCATGTATAATTAGAATATTTTTCTACTTTTTGCGACGTTTTTCCTATTATTTCTACATTAACCTTTCAAGTACAGATATTTCAACCTACAAAGGTCCCTTTTTTTTATAATAAAACGGGAGCCAGTTCATAAATTAGTCAAAAAAAGAGGCACCCTCAACAGGATGCCTAAATCATCTTCAATAGTGCTTCTCTTCCAACCATCCCTTTATGGATGCCTAAAGCTTCGGCTTCATATGTGACTGATTCAAGTGGGGCATTAAGAAGCTGATCGATTGTTTTCACACCTACTGCTCTTCCTGCAATGACTTTCCGGTCTTTAAGCTTCTCATTTAATAATGCGACATCAAGAGCACCGCACATAATATATCCTTTTTCGTTTGTCACAACAAGTAAAATTGTTTTTGGCAACTGCACCGAGACACTTAGAAATGAGTGTCCCTGAATGTCTATCGGCTTTAAATCAATCAATGAAATAAACACTCCTTTCCCTTCCCATAACAAAGTATGCACGGCTAAGGGAAAGCGTGTATTAATTGCTAGACTAGTTTGTGGAAAAATTTACTTGGCGGTCAGCTAAAAAAGGTTTAATTGACGTGGGGCTAAGTCCTTATATTCTATATTCAATAAATCAATTAGCTGCAAGGCATTGTCCGCTGCGTCTCCGCCAGAATTATTATTAAAAACGACATATACCTTTTTGCAGGCTTCTTCCAAATTCTTGAGGTGCTTAACCCATTCAGAAAGCTCTTGATGGTTATAGCGATATAAATATCTGACTTCCCGCCAGTTATCAGCATTTTTCTTAAGCCAGCCGTGAACATTCCTGCCATGAAAGCGAATGAGCACTTTCTCATTATTAGCCGTTTCTAACACAGTTGGTACAGAGCCCTCTCCAGCCTGAGGTTCATCACAAATAGAATGGATCCAATTTTCTTCCTTGATAAATTGAATCGTTTTTTCCTTGTACTCGGGTTTAAACCATGACTGGTGCCTGAATTCTAGTGCACATGGGAGATCCCCCATCTTTTCTTTACACCAGCGCAAATAGTCTACATTCTGCTTCCTACAGTCGAACCAAGGAGGAAATTGAAAAAGGATCATCGCTAAATTATTTCCTTCTATATATGGCTGTAAAGAGTCTTTAAAAGCGGCAAACATTTCATCCTTATCTTGAAAAGGAATTTCCCCTCTTTCATGACCAGTCATTCCCTGGTAGGCTTTAACAATAAACTGAAAAGAATCAGGAGTATTTTTCACCCATCTCTCTGAATTTCTTTTTGGCTGTATGGCATAGAATGATGCATCCACTTCCACTGTAGGAAAATAACCGCTATATTCCTTTAATTTATCCCGTGGAGAAATATTTTGAGTATATAAGCTATCATGATCTCCCCATCCTGTTACACCGATTAGAATCATAGGGGCACCTCCTTGTGAACATATTAGCATACTTGAACTGTTTCTTTCCTTTTTTAGTAAATGAACAAGCTTTGTTTTTACCGTTAAGGCTTCCTTTTATCTTTTTCGGTAAATGAACAGCTC
>NZ_JBALOZ010000127.1:0-3477 GCF_036965125.1 Bacillus sp. JJ1503 | reverse complement strand
GTAAATGAACAAGCTTTGCTTTTACCATTTGGGTTCCCTTTTTTCCTTTGCGGTAAATGAACAAGCTTCCCTTTTACCATTTGGGCTCACTTTTGACCCTTTCGGTAAATGTATAAGCATTCTTTACTAGGAGTTAAAAAAATCCGCCTGCCAATGAAGGCAAGCGGATTTTCGTATTATATTAACCGATAGAACCTTCCATCTCGAACTTAATCAAGCGGTTCATTTCAACAGCGTATTCCATTGGAAGCTCTTTCGTAAATGGCTCGATGAAGCCCATTACGATCATTTCTGTTGCTTCTTCCTCGGAAATGCCGCGGCTCATAAGGTAGAATAATTGCTCTTCAGAAACTTTGGAAACCTTCGCTTCGTGCTCTAAAGAGATGTTATCATTCATGATTTCATTATATGGAATTGTATCAGAAGTTGATTGATTATCCATGATTAACGTATCACACTCGATATTGGCACGCGCTCCATCCGCTTTACGACCGAATTGGACGATTCCGCGGTATGTTACTTTACCGCCTTGCTTAGAGATCGATTTCGATACGATCGTAGAAGAAGTGTTAGGTGCAAGGTGAATCATTTTTGCCCCTGCGTCCTGGTGCTGACCTTTACCTGCTAATGCGATGGAAAGAGTCATACCGCGAGCGCCTTCTCCTTTTAAAATAACAGCTGGGTATTTCATTGTTAATTTAGAACCGATATTGCCGTCGATCCATTCCATTGTTGCGTTCGCTTCACAAACAGCCCGCTTAGTAACAAGGTTATATACGTTGTTAGCCCAGTTTTGGATCGTTGTATAGCGGCAATATGCATCCTTCTTAATGATGATTTCTACAACTGCACTGTGAAGAGAGTTTGTTGTATAAACAGGAGCTGTACAGCCCTCTACGTAGTGAACATGTGCGCCTTCATCCACAATGATTAGTGTACGCTCAAATTGACCCATGTTTTCAGAGTTGATACGGAAATAAGCCTGTAATGGCGTTTCAACCTTAATTCCTTTTGGTACATAGATGAAAGATCCGCCAGACCAAACAGCAGAGTTTAGGGCAGCAAACTTATTGTCTGTCGGAGGAATAACCTTCGCCCAATGCTCACGGAAAATGTCTTCATTTTCACGTAAAGCGGAATCCGTATCTTTAAATACGATTCCTTGTGCTACAAGATCTTCCTGCATGTTATGGTAAACAACCTCTGACTCGTATTGAGCTGAAACCCCTGCTAAATACTTTTGCTCTGCTTCTGGAATTCCTAGTTTATCAAACGTTTGCTTGATTTCTTCAGGTACTTCATCCCAAGAACGCTCTGTTTTTTCAGATGGTTTTACGTAGTAAGTGATTTCATCAAAGTTTAGTGACGCTAAATCTCCGCCCCATTGTGGCATTGGCATGTTATAGAAATGCTCTAAAGATTTCAAACGGAAGTCAAGCATCCATTGAGGCTCTTCCTTCATTTTTGAAATTTCTTCAACAATTTCTTTTGTCAATCCGCGTTTTGATCGGAAAATGGAAACGTCTTTGTCGGCAAAACCATATTTGTAATCGCCGATTTCAGGCATCTTTTTTGCCATCGTCGTATTCCTCCATTCGTTGCAATAAGAGAGATCGGTCCCTTATCGCAAATATATTTTAAGCCCAAGACAGCATTAGGTTAATGGCTATTTCAATTATTCCTTCAGGCCTTTTTCCATTGCTTTCCATGCTAGTGTTGCACATTTAATTCGCGCTGGGAATTTGGCAACGCCCTGCAAAGCCTCGATATCTCCGAGGTCTAAATCAACATCATACTCTTTTCCCTGCATAATATGTGAGAAAACCTCTGAAAGCTTCAATGCATCATCAATGTTTAGGCCTTTTATTGCTTGAGTCATCATGGAAGCAGAAGACATGGAAATCGAGCAGCCTTCCCCTTCAAATTTCGCATCCACTACTTTTCCATCTTCAAGCTTTAACGTCAATTGAATACGGTCCCCGCATGTCGGGTTATTCATATTAATCGTTAAGCTATCATCTTCTAGGACCCCTCTATTACGGGGATTTTTGTAATGGTCCATGATTACTTGTCTGTATAGAGTATCTAAATTATTAGAAGACATCGCTGAAATACTCCTTTGTTTTGACAAGCCCTTTAACAAGCTTATCAATCTCTTCTTCTGTATTGTACAGATAGAAGCTTGCTCGCGCTGTCGCCGAAGCTTTCAGCCATTTCATTAACGGCTGTGCACAATGATGGCCAGCACGGACAGCAATTCCTTCAGCATCCAATACAGTTGCAACGTCATGAGGGTGAACATCATCAAGGTTAAAAGTAACAACACCCGTACGCTTCGATACTTCTTTCGGACCGTAAATAGTGATGCCTTCAACCTTTGACATTTTTTCCAGTGCATAAGCAGCAAGCTCATGCTCATGAGCCTCAATATGTTCTAAACCAATCTCTTGCAGGAAATCAATAGCTGCCCCTAGTCCAATTGCTCCGGCAATAATTGGCGTACCACCTTCAAACTTCCAAGGAAGCTCCTTCCAAGAAGATTCGTATAATCCGACAAAATCAATCATTTCCCCGCCGAATTCAATCGGTTCCATACTCTCAAGAAACTGCTTTTTGCCATAAAGGACGCCAATGCCTGTCGGGCCGCACATTTTATGACCAGATAAAGCAAAGAAATCACAGTCTAAATCTTGGACATCCACTTTTAAATGGGGTGCACTTTGAGCGCCATCCACAATCATGACTGCTCCATTTTCATGAGCAATTTTCGCAATTTCTTTAACTGGGTTCACAACACCTAGTACATTGGAAACATGCATAATCGATACGATCTTAGTATTGCTTGTAACAAGTTCTCTCACATCTTCGAGAGAAATCGTTTCATCCTCCTGAAGAGGTATATACTTCAGAACGGCACCCGTATGTTTCGCAACTTGCTGCCAAGGAATGATATTACTATGATGCTCCATATATGAGATAACAATTTCATCGCCCTCTTTAAGGTTTGCTCTCGCGTAACTTGAAGCAACTAAGTTAAGGGCTGTTGTTGTTCCTCTAGTAAAAATAATTTCTTCCGTTGATTTCGCATTGATAAATTTTCGTACCTTTTCTCTTGCACCTTCATAGCCGTCAGTCGCTCTCGTTCCAAGCGTATGAACGCCTCTGTGCACATTTGAGTTATATTCACGATAATATTTATCTACCGCTTCAATGACTTGAACAGGCTTCTGTGATGTGGCAGCACTGTCCAGATAAACAAGCGGGTTCCCATTGACTTCCTGATGTAAAATTGGAAATTGTTTGCGAATATCCTGGATATTCATTATCTTACTTTCCTTTCGATAACTTCCACAAGCTGCTTGCTGACTCCTTCAATCGGAAGTGCATTTACAACAGGTGCAAGGAATCCATGAATAACAAGTCGCTCTGCTTCAGTCTTTGGAATTCCGCGGCTCATTAAATAATAGAGTTGAAGCG
>NZ_JBALOZ010000126.1:37699-37952 GCF_036965125.1 Bacillus sp. JJ1503 | reverse complement strand
TTAACTATTAAATAAAGATGCCAAATTCCAGCTGTCTGATTATTTGTCAGAATATAGTGATAATCATTTTATTAAAAGTATAAACTTACTTTTTTATTTGCTATTACAATGTCTGTTTATCAAACTCGTTTTAATTTACAGACTTTTTCGGTAATCTACCCACAATGTACACTTGTATTTGGAGTGAAATGTAAAGAAAACGATTGCAGTAAAAAATAGGGGGTTTAAAACCGTGAAAAAAAGATTATCTATC
>NZ_JBALOZ010000126.1:22285-37679 GCF_036965125.1 Bacillus sp. JJ1503 | reverse complement strand
TTTTTAGCATGCTGTTAGTACTAAGTATGTTCCTTGCTGCTTGCGGAGGAAAAGATAATGCTGACAGTGGAGACAAAGGCGGAGATAAAGACGCAGGTAAGTCTGATGTACCGCAAGAATTAAGAGTTAATATTAATACTGAACCACCATCGTTACACCCGGCACTTGCCAAAGACTCTACTTCTGGAACAGTGCTTCGCCAAACTCTTGAAGGCTTAACACGTATTGGAAAAGATGGGAAGCCAGAAAATGCAATGGCAGAAGATGTAAAAGTTTCTGATGACCAAAAAGTATACACGTTTACAATTCGTGACGCAAAATGGTCAAATGGAGATCCTGTCACTGCAAATGACTTCGAAGCTGCTTGGAAATGGGCTCTAGATCCAAACAACCAATCAGAGTATGCATACCAGCTTTATTACATTAAAGGTGGAGAAGCAGCTAACACTGCTGGCGGTTCACTTGATGAAGTTGGAGTTAAAGCTTTAGATGAGAAAACTCTTGAAGTTACTCTTGAAAACGCAACTCCATTCTTCTTAGAGTTAACAGCGTTCTATACTTACCTTCCATTCAACAGCAAAATTGCCGAAGCAAACCCAAATTGGGCTAATGATGCTGGTGAAAACTATACAACTAACGGACCTTTCGTAATGACTGAATGGGCTCATAGTGATAAAATCGTTCTTGAAAAGAGCGAAACTTATTGGGATGCAGACGCAGTAAAACTAAACAAAATTGAAATGATCATGATCAATGATCCAAATACAGAATTATCTATGTTTGATAATGGTGAGCTTGATTGGGCTGGTGCTCCAACAGGTGCGCTTCCAACTGATGCAATGCAAGCTCTTAAAGACGAAGGCCGTTTAACTACACAATCAATCGCTGGTGTTTACAAGTACAAGTTCAATACTACAGTTGAACCATTTAACAATGTAAATATCCGTAAAGCTTTTGCATTGTCAATTAACCGTCAAGAACTTATTGACAACATCCTTCAAGGTGAACAGCAGCCAGCTATGGCACTTGTACCGCCATCAATGTTTGAAGAAAATGAAAAAGGCTACTTCAATGACAATGATGTAGAAAAAGCAAAAGAATATTTACAAAAAGGATTAGAAGAAATGGGTCTTAAAGATCCTTCTGAGCTTCCTGCTGTAACACTTTCTTACAATACTTCTGAAGCACATCAAAAGATTGCTCAAGCAATTCAAGATATGTGGAAGAACAACCTTGGTGTAGAAGTAAATCTTGATAACCAAGAGTGGGCTGTATACCTTGATAAAGTACATTCACTTGATTACCAAGTTGCTCGTATGGGCTGGTTAGGTGACTTCAACGATGCAATCAACTTCCTTGAAATGTTCCGTGACGCTAATGGCGGAAACAACGATACTGGATGGGAAAACAAAGAATATCAAGAATTACTTGCAAAATCTGCTACTGAAGGAGATCCAGAAGTTCGTCAACAAATGTTAAAGGATGCTGAGGCTATCTTTATGGATGAAATGCCAATCGCTCCAATCTATTACTACACGAACAACTGGGTTCAAGATCCAAAACTAAAAGATGTTGTTGTATCTGGCTTAGGTGATGTACAATATAAATGGGCTTATTTTGAATAAGAATAAGTAATTAAACTTAAGGTATATGGGGGTATCTCCCTGTATACCTTAGTTTTCTGTTTTGCTGTTGCGCCTGAAAATGGCGCTTACGCTTTTCTATTTGACAAAGAAAAAATTGGAGGTGTTAGTCAATGGCTAAATATATTGGAAAACGCTTACTGTACATGTTAATCTCCTTGTGGCTGATCGTAACTGCAACGTTTTTCTTCATGCGCATTGCACCCGGAAACCCATTTACATCTGAAAAACAGCTGCCTCCCGAAATTGAAGCGAATCTAAATGCTCACTATGGTTTGGACAAGCCTTGGTATGCTCAATACGGGGAATATTTACTTAGAGTGGCAAAATGGGATTTCGGCCCATCATTTAAATATAAAAGCCAAACGGTAAACGATTTAATTAATGATGGTTTCCCTGTTTCATTCGTGCTAGGAATGGAAGCAATTTTTCTAGCAATTGCGTTCGGGGTTCTTTTAGGGATTATTGCCGCATTAAGACATAATAAATGGCCAGATTACACGGCTATGATCATAGCAGTGTTGGGAATCTCTGTTCCATCCTTCATTATGGCATCCGTTCTTCAATACATTTTTGCAATTAAATTGGGCTTATTTCCTGTTGCCCGCTGGGAAACATTTATGCATACTGTTCTTCCAGCCTTAGCTTTAGGTTCAACACCGATGGCATTTATTGCACGTCTGACTCGTTCGAGTATGCTTGAAGTATTGAGCAATGATTATATTAAAACAGCAAAAGCAAAAGGGTTAAGTCAAGGAGTTATTACAGTAAGGCATGCAATCCGTAATGCACTTTTACCAGTTGTGACGTATTTGGGGCCTTTAACTGCTGGAATCTTAACAGGAAGCTTTGTTATCGAAAGAATCTTTGGTATTCCAGGTTTAGGTGCGCATTTCGTAACAAGTATTACAAACCGCGATTACACAGTTATTATGGGTGTAACAGTCTTCTATAGTGTATTGCTACTTGTATCTATTCTCCTTGTTGACATTGCATACGGATTCATCGACCCACGCATCAAACTTGCTGGCGGGAAGAAAGGAGAGTAAACATGCAGATTTCGAAAGATAAATTTCAACTTGTCGGATCACAATTAGAAAACGCCGAAAAAATTTCAAAGCCAAGTCTTTCATTTTGGAAAGATGTTTCCATCCGATTCCGAAAAAACAAGCTTGCTATGTTTGGATTAGTTCTATTATTTTTACTAATCATTATGGCGGCCTTTGGACCACATATGACAGAATATGATTATCGGACAAACGATTTAGCAAATAAAAACCAACCTCCATCTTCTGAGCACTGGTTTGGTACAGATGATCTTGGTCGTGATGTATTTGTCAGAACTTGGGAAGGTGCCAGGATTTCTATCTTTATTGGAGTTGCTGCTGCACTTATTGATTTATTCATCGGTGTAATTTGGGGCGGAATCGCTGGCTATAAAGGCGGACGCACAGATGAATTTATGATGCGCTTTGCAGATATTCTTTATGGCGTTCCATACTTATTGCTAGTTATCTTATTAATGGTAGTACTAGGGCAAGGACTTGGGACAATGATTCTAGCAATGACCATTACTGGCTGGATCAATATGTCGCGTATTGTCCGTGGACAAGTATTATCACTGAAAAGTCAAGAGTATGTTCTAGCCGCGAAAACACTTGGAGCGAACACGACAAGAATTATGGGTCGACATTTAATTCCAAACGCGATGGGACCAATTATGGTTACAATGACGTTAACCGTTCCATCTGCCATTTTCACAGAAGCATTCTTAAGTTATATTGGCCTTGGATTAACACCGCCTCTTGCCAGCTGGGGAACAATGGCTAATGACGGTTTGCCAGCTTTACGATATTATCCATGGCGTTTATTCTTCCCAGCTACGTTTATTTGTTTAACGATTTTTGCCTTTAATGTAATTGGGGACGGGTTACGTGACGCGCTTGACCCAAGACTTCGCAAATAAACTAGAAATGCGGGAGCTAGACAAAGGAGTGAGAAAATGGAAAAAATACTTGAAGTGAAAGATTTAGAAGTCTCGTTCCAAACATATGGAGGAAATGTGAAAGCAGTCCGCGGGGTTAGCTTTGACCTTTATAAAGGAGAGACACTCGCTATTGTTGGTGAATCAGGGTCCGGTAAAAGTGTTACCTCCCAGACAATTATGAAATTAATTCCAATGCCTCCAGGAAAAATTACTGGTGGACAAATTCTTTTCAACGGTGAAGACATTGTTCCAAAAACAGATAAACAAATGGAAAAAATCCGCGGAAAAGAAATCAGTATGATTTTCCAGGATCCAATGACTTCTCTAAATCCAACAATGAAAATTGGCTATCAGATTATGGAAGGTCTGATTAAGCATCAAAATATGTCAAAGCAGGCTGCTAAAGCACGTGCAGTGGAACTGCTTAGTCTAGTTGGTATTCCAATGCCGGAAAGACGTGTCAACCAATACCCACACGAATTTTCGGGCGGAATGAGACAGCGTGCGATGATCGCTATTGCACTTGCTGCAAATCCGAAGCTTTTAATTGCTGATGAGCCAACTACAGCTCTTGATGTAACGATTCAAGCACAAATTCTTGATTTAATGAAAGACTTACAAAGCAAAATGGATACGTCCATTATCTTTATTACTCATGATCTTGGAGTTGTTGCAAACGTAGCAGATCGAGTAGCTGTTATGTATGCGGGACAAATTGTGGAGATGGGTACTGTAGATGAGATTTTCTACGACCCTCGGCATCCTTATACATGGGGGCTTCTAGCATCTATGCCGAGCTTAGACAATGATGATAAAGCAGATCTTGCTGCAATACCAGGTACACCTCCAGACTTAACTAATCCTCCAAAAGGAGATGCTTTTGCAGCGAGAAATAAATATGCGCTTGCGATAGACTTTGAAGAGGAACCGCCAATGTATCAAATTTCTGATACGCATTTTGCAAAAACATGGCTTCTTCATCCAGATGCACCAAAGGTAGAACCGCCTGAAGCAGTTCAAAAACGGATGCGCAAATTATCCTCCACATATAAACAACCAGTCTTAGTGAAGGAGGGTAAATAAACATGGCTGAAAAATTATTAGAAATAAAAAATTTAAAGCAGCATTTCAATGTAGGGAAACCTAACATGGTTAAAGCTGTCGATGGTATAACTTTTGACATTTTCAAAGGTGAAACATTGGGACTTGTTGGTGAATCGGGATGTGGAAAATCAACTACCGGCCGAACGATTATTCGTCTGTATGATGCTACTGATGGCCAGGTTCTCTTCAATGGAGAAGACGTACATGGCAGGAAATCAGCAAAAGAATTAAAGAAATTCAATCGAAAAATGCAAATGATATTCCAAGATCCTTATGCCTCACTTAACCCTCGTATGACCGTTGCAGATATCATTGCTGAAGGAATTGATATTCACGGTTTAGCGAAAGGCAAAAAAGATCGAATGGAAAGAGTTTATGAACTATTAGAAACGGTTGGTTTAAATAAAGAGCATGCTAACCGCTATCCTCATGAATTCTCTGGCGGTCAAAGACAGCGTATTGGTATTGCAAGAGCATTGGCTGTTGAACCTGACTTTATTATTGCCGATGAGCCAATTTCTGCACTCGACGTTTCTATTCAAGCTCAAGTAGTTAACTTACTGAAAAACTTGCAGCGTGAAAAAGGATTAACGTATCTTTTTATCGCTCATGATCTTTCAATGGTTAAATATATTAGTGACCGTATTGGTGTTATGTACTTCGGAAAGCTTGTTGAGCTTGCCAGTGCGGAGGATCTATATAATAATCCAATGCACCCATACACTCAATCTTTATTGTCTGCGATTCCACTTCCAGATCCAGATACAGAGCGTACGCGCAAACGTATTTCATATGATCCGAAGGTCCATAACTATAGTGATAACGAAAAGCTTGAAATGCGAGAAATTACACCAGGACACTTCGTGTATTGCTCGGAAAAAGAAGAAAAACAATATAAAGAGCAATATGCTAAATGATAAAAACGATCTCTTGGATGAGATCGTTTTTCCTTTTTAAGAAAAACTAAACCTTTTACGCTTTTACGCTTTTGTTTAATAAAGAATTCTTTTTAAAAGTATACAACAAATTAATTAAAAATACTATTGAAAATTTTTGTTTAATTTATAGTATTAAAAAATAAAAAGAGACTGAGTTTCAGTCTCTTTCCGATCTATATATGATTTTATTTCTTTTTTCCTCCAACTGCTTTCCAGCCCGTTTGGAACTTTGCACATTGATCAACGAATTCATTTTTATTTTTTCCGCCAAACAGTTTTTCGCCAAGCCCATTTGTAATGACACCAAGTGTAGCAGTTAATCCAATTACTAGAAGTGCTACAATTGTTAAGTCAAATATGTATTCTGTCATTGTAAACCCCCCATTTCCCATTTTTACATGATAATAGCGAACCACAAGCATCATATCCCCACACTCTTATTGTATTAGAAGATGGGCTGCAATAAAAGGGGAAAAGGAAATTATATCACTTAATTTTTATTAAATTTTTTCAATTCAATTGCATTAATTGAGAATTAATGGGGCCTGGAAAGGTTTAATAATTAATAAAGGGGGTATGTTTACGTTAGAGAATAGAAAAGATCATTCAATTTACAAAGTCCCATAATAATTCATAAATTGTGTATTTTATGTGACGGGTGAAAAAATAATTAATTTTATGAAACTTTTCTCATTTTCATTCGTCTTATATACTAGATTTGCGAAAAGTTGATTTGTTTAATGAATATTTTAGGCTTTAATCTAATTATAAAAAGATATATCCAAACACGTATTCTTCGTGTATAATAATTAATATAAATTACTTTTTTAAAGTAATTGTAATTTACGGATTAGCTAATGTTCATTATTAAACAAATAAACAATCTAATATTGATTATATGTCTAAATTTAAGGGAGTGAATTTGTAAAATGGTTACATTATACACTTCACCAAGTTGTACTTCTTGCAGAAAAGCGAAATTATGGCTAGAAGAGCATGATATAGCTTATAAAGAAAGAAATATTTTTTCTGAACCGTTGTCAATTGATGAAATAAAAGAAATCCTTCGCATGACAGAAGATGGAACAGACGAAATTATTTCAACGAGATCAAAAACATTCCAGAAGTTGGATGTTAATTTAGAAGCGATGCCTCTTCAAGATTTATTTGAATTAATCAAAAAGAATCCAGGTCTGCTTCGCCGTCCGATCATCATTGATGAAAAGAGACTGCAAGTCGGATATAACGAAGATGAAATTAGACGTTTTCTTCCTAGAAAAGTCCGTACATTCCAGCTTCGTGAAGCACAGCGCTTAGTAAATTAATAGGACAGGGCCTTCTTTCTAATGAAGAGGGTCCTTTTAATATATTTTTAGAAAAGCTATAAAGTTTGTGAAAGCGAAAGAATTTTGCTAAAATGTTAGGACAATTTGTTTTACCCTAATAAGGTGCAAATTTTAAAGCATTGGGTGTTTAATGGTTTTTAAAAAGTTGTGACATTTTAATTCCCTTTATATCCTTTTTATCATAAAATAAAAGTACAAGGTGCAATATCCTACTCCGGAAGGGAGAGTTGCAATATGGAAATTGAAAGAATAAATGATCATACAGTTAAGTTTTATATTTCTTATGGTGATATAGAAGAAAGAGGCTTTGAGCGCGATGAAATTTGGTATAACCGCGAACGCAGCGAAGAACTTTTTTGGGAAATGATGGAGGAAGTCCATGAAGATGAAGAGTTCACTGTGGAAGGTCCATTATGGATTCAAGTTCAGGCATTAGATAAAGGTTTAGAAATTCTTGTTACTAAGGCCCAGCTTTCAAAGGATGGCCAAAAGTTTGAATTGCCCGTACCAGATGAAAAATTAAAGGATATTCCTGTTGATGAGCGAATAGAAGAACTGCTTGATCAGCATTTTAATCCAAATTCGGATGAGGAATTAGAATATGAGGAAAATCTTGATTTTCTTTTGAGTTTTAGAGACTTTGAAGATCTTATTTCACTATCCAAGCAGCATGGCCTTGATTCCATTCCAACAAAGTTATATTCCTTTGAGGGAAGGTACTATTTATTCGTTGAATTTCCTGAGGAAGCCTTCAGTGAAGAGGATGTTGACAATATGCTGTCCATTTTATTGGAATATGGGAACGAAACACAAATTACCATTCATCGCGTTGAGGAATATGGAAAACTAATCATCGCTGAGGATGTATTTGAACAATTAAGATCGTATTTTAAATAGAAAATCCGATTTCAGTTTGAAATCGGTTTTTTTTATGGCAAGTGGTAGGTGAGAAGGTGAAGAACACAGTTAGAATTATCTTATTTCTAGGAATAATGGTGGGTCTTGTTTATCTTTACGATCATTATGTCATGCAAACAGGCGGATATTTAGGCTATATAAGTATTTTGATGTCGTTGTCAGTGATATTTATTGCTTTTGTCATATTTTTAGAAAATCGGCATCCGGCCCAAACTTTGACGTGGCTTGTTGTTTTAGGAAGTTTCCCGCTAGTCGGGTTCATTTTCTACATCTTATTCGGGCGAAATTATAAGAAAGAAAAAATGTTTAGACAGAAATACATTCTCGATAAACAAGCTTTTTTAAGGGTGGAAGGAGAGATTGATCCATCTAATGAGGAAAAAATGAAACAGTTGGGGGATCATCAAAGAAAACTTTTTCATTTGGCCCAAAATTTAGGTCATAGTCCAATATCTTTTGCCACACAAACAAAGGTTTTAACAAATGGGGAAGAAACCTTTCAGCATATATTAGAAGCTTTAAAAGAAGCGACTCACCACATTCATTTAGAATATTATATCGTACGTCATGACGAAATTGGTCAAGAAATAAAAAATCTCCTTATCCAAAAGGCTCACGAAGGGGTTAAAGTCCGTTTTCTCTATGATGCAGTTGGTTCGTGGAAATTATCAAATAAATATATTGATGAACTAAAGAAAGCTGGCATCGAAATAATTCCCTTCGGACCTGTTAGACTCCCATTTCTTAGCAGTAAAATAAATTTCCGCAATCATCGTAAGATTATCGTTATAGATGGAAGTATTGGATTTGTAGGCGGGTTAAATATTGGGGATGAATATTTAGGACGAGATGAGAGCTTTGGATTTTGGCGCGATACTCATTTATTAATGAGGGGAGAAGCTGTAAGAAGCCTGCAATTAATTTTTCTCCAAGACTGGTATTATATGACGAACAAAAGCATCATGTCTCCGGAGTATTTATCTCCTGATTTGGAGGAAAGCATCCATGGCGGAGTGCAGCTTATAGCTGGAGGACCAGATAATGAATGGAGCGTAATTAAAAACATCTTTTTCTCCATGATTACTTCAGCTGAAAAATCGGTTTGGATTGCCTCGCCATACTTTATTCCGGATGAAGATATATTTTCTGCACTGAAAATAGCAGCTTTAAGCGGAATTGATGTAAGACTTCTTGTACCGAAGAATCCTGATAAAAGAATTGTATTCTATGCGTCACGTTCGTATTTTCCAGAATTGCTAGAAGCAGGTGTAAAGATCTTTGAATATGAGAAAGGCTTTATGCATAGCAAAATTGTCATCGTTGATGAAGAATTGGCTTCCATTGGGACATCTAATATGGATATGAGAAGTTTTCATTTGAATTTCGAGGTTAATGCTTTTTTATATCGCACTAGAAGTACTGACAAGCTTGTAAGAGAATATCTAAACGATATCCAATGTTCCAAAGAAATAGATTTAGAGAAATTCAAAAATAGGAAGATTGGCTATCGTATTATTGAATCAACGTCAAGACTGTTATCCCCATTTCTATAAAGGAGCTGCACCTTAAAGGTCAGCTCCTTTATTATTTCTGAAAATTTTAAAGGTATATGAAGTAATATGTCGAATAGTAGCCTTTAAAGAAGGGAGATGATTTTTTGTTGGTTTCAAAAACAGAGCAAGGAGAATGGTTTAGTTTAGCAAGTAATCATAGTCATGAAATGCTTAGAGAGTTAAGAAAATCTGAAAGCTTCTATTGTCCAGAGTGTGAGGAGCGGGTCCTATTAAAAGTCGGCACGATAAAAATTCCTCATTTTGCCCATGAAAAAGGAGCAGTCTGCTCGGAAAAGTACGAAAGAGAATCCGAATATCATTTAAAGGGAAAGCTTGCCTTATATAAATGGCTTCAAGAGAAGGGGCTGTCTCCTCAGCTAGAGCCATATTATAAGGAAATTGCTCAGAGGCCTGATATTGGCTTTACGAATAAAGGTGTTTCATATGCGATAGAATATCAATGCTCTACAATTCCAGAAGAACTCTTCGTCAAAAGAACTGAAAGCTATTATCATGCGAATATTACTCCTATATGGATCACAGCTGGCAAAAATATTAAACGTAAAGGTCATAATCTGGTTGCACTTTCGAGATTCGATTATTTATTCGTAACAAAAAGCTCATCTGGAACTTGGCATCTTCCCGCTTACTGTCCAGTTACCGACAACCTCATCCTTATCCAACACATCATGCCCGTTACCGTTAAACATTCATTAGCACAATTCTCTATAATGACTTTAAACAGCTCACCTATATCAAATCTGCTAAATCCGGGAAGCAGGCGCTCAAGTAGATTAGAAGATTGGATTAAAGAAATTAGAAAGGCAAAGAATATTACGATTCCTCTATATGGGTCCGTCCACAATAAATTCCTCAAAGAACTTTATACTCATTCCTTTACACCTTCTCTGCTTCCGCCTGAGATCGGTTTACCTGTTCCTGACTTACCCTTTATTGAAACGCCAGCTGTTGAATGGCAAAGCTACTTATTTATGGATGTACTAAAACAATATAAATCGATTTCGATGGATCAAATTTTACATTCCTTTAAAAGGAGAGTGCGAAATCGTGAGATAAAGATTAGACAGCTTCCCCAAGTTCGAAAGGGAAGTGCCTTGATGGCGGTGAAGGAATATATCGATTTACTTGTCAAAATAAAAACACTCCAGCCTGAAAGCCAAAACTCTTTCAAGATGGTTAAACCGATTATCGTGCATGAAACAATAGGAAACCAGAATGAAAGTGAGAAAATTTTTTATCAATCGTATAGGGAAATTATTAGTAAGAGTTTAAGCTGGGTATGATAAAAATATCAATTTAGAAATACAATGAACATAGAAGGGATTTCATTATTGTAAAGCGAAATATTAATTTGCACCCTTTTTCGGTACACGAAATATTGAATGGAGGATGGAAAATGGCAAGTGAAATGGCTGTTAAAAAGCTACCCGCGAGAAGTGAAATCAATGTGGAGTACACTTGGAAGCTAGAGGATATTTTCCCAAATGATGAAGCATGGGACAAGGAATTCAATGATGTAAAAGCACTAATACCTGGAGCAAGTAAGTTTCAAGGAAAATTAGGGGAAAGTTCAAATTTATTATATGAGGCATTACAATATCAGGACCATTTACTCGAACGACTTGGCAAGCTTTATACATATGCTCATATGAGGTATGATCAGGATACAACAAATTCTCATTATCAAGGCATGGACGACCGCATAAAGAATTTATATTCGCAGGCAGCGAGCAATCTGGCTTATATTGCTCCTGAAATTCTTGCCGTTGATGAAGAAAAGATTAATGGTTTCTTGGAGGAAAAGAAAGAGCTTCAGCTTTACAGGCTATCGTTAGACGAAATAAATTTACAGCGTCCACATGTGCTCTCTGCTGAACAGGAGGCATTGCTTGCTCAAGCTTCTGAAGTGTTTTCTGCTTCCAGTAATACATTTGGGATGCTTAATAATGCTGATTTGGAATTTCCCTCCATAAAGGATGAAAATGGGGAAGAGGTTGAGGTAACACATGGCCGTTATAGCAGATTCCTTGAAAGTGAAGATCAAAGGGTAAGACATGATGCATTTAAGGCTGTTTATGACACATATGGAAAATTTCGCAATACGTTTGCAAGCACATTAAGCGGAAACGTAAAAATGAATAATTTCAATGCGAGAATTAGAAACTATAGCTCAGCTCGCCATTCAGCCTTAGCTGCTAATAATATTCCAGAATCTGTTTACGATAATCTTGTTCAAACAGTTAATGACAATCTGCATCTGCTGCATCGCTATGTGAAGCTTCGTCAAAAGGTTCTTGCTGTCAATGAGCTTCATATGTATGATCTTTACACACCGCTTGTTAAAGACATCAAAATGGAGGTTAAGTATGATGAAGCTAAAGATTTAATCCTTAAAGGTTTAGCCCCGCTTGGTGAAGATTATTTAAACGTATTGAAAGAAGGCTTTGAAAATCGCTGGGTTGATATTTACGAGAATAAAGGAAAGCGCAGCGGTGCTTATTCATCTGGTTCATATGGAACGCATCCATATATACTGATGAACTGGCAGGATAATATAAATAATTTGTTTACATTGGCACACGAATTTGGCCACTCTGTTCATAGTTATTACACGAGAAAAACTCAAAAGTATCCATATGGCAATTATTCGATCTTCGTTGCAGAGGTTGCTTCAACATGCAATGAAGCGCTATTAAACGATTACTTATTAAAGACAGTGGATGATGATAAGAAGAGAATTTATTTATTAAATCATTATTTAGAAGGCTTTAGAGGCACCGTATTTCGTCAAACGATGTTTGCAGAGTTTGAGCATCTAATTTATCAAAAGGCCCAGAATAATGAAGCTCTTACGGCTGAGGCATTAACAACAGATTATTATGAGCTGAATAAGAAATATTTTGGGGAGGAAAATCTAATCATTGACGAGGAAATAGGATTAGAATGGTCCCGGATTCCTCATTTCTATTACAATTATTATGTTTATCAATATGCGACTGGTTTTAGTGCAGCTACCGCATTAAGTAAACAAATTTTAGAAGAGGGCCAGCCGGCAGTTGATCGTTACATTGACTTCCTAAAGGCTGGAAGCTCCGATTACCCTATAGAGGTGCTAAAGAAAGCTGGGGTAGATATGACAAGCTCTAAACCAGTCGAGGATGCATGTAAAGTATTTGAAGAAAAGCTCAATGAAATGGAAAAATTGCTAGGATAATGAAAATAGGAGAATGAGGTTCTAAACTTCATTCTCCTTTTATATAACAGATTCAAAATCCTTTAAACTTCTTTCGGTCATTAATCGTGATAATGAGAATTAATATGGATAAAAATAAGAGCGGTGAGCTTATATAAAGGGGAAACATCTTCATAAGCGCGAAGAAATTTAAGATAAAGGAAAGAGATATAAAGACAAACATTAGAACAAAAGGGAGCTTTTTCACTTCGAACTCCTCCTGTTAGATTGTTAAGTGACTTAAAGATAGGCCTAATGATTATTACAATATATTCAACTGTCCATCTATTATGTATTGTATTTGACAATATTGTGAATAAAAGCACAAACTTATTGTACTCTCTCTAAATTCATGTTATATTACAGACATGAAGTTGATCACACACAAACACCTACCCCTTGTTTGACCGTGAAAGATTTCTCCCATCCCCTTTTTTTCGTATTATATATAAAAAAAGACCATGCAGACTAAATTAGTTTGCATGGTCTTTTTTTGGGTATAGAGATATAAGAAATGAGTTCAAAATTCATCTAAAGAATTAAACTTCCAAAACATACCGTACTTAACGGGAATTTGTTCGACTATTTGCTTTAATTGCAGCTTCTTCATTTCGCGGTCTACTTCATTGATCGTCATATTGTAGACAACCGCAATTTCCTTGGAAGCAACAAATTTAAAATACTTTAGAAAGATTTCTAAAGGAGGCGGAGCTGAGCGTTCAGGCTTTTCTACCAGCATTTCATCTAAAATTTGCTCATACACTTCATAAGGATAAACACCAGTAACTTTTATTCCTTCATCCTCGATATTTTCATTAAAAAAGACAAGGGTAGGAATTTCGTGTACATCCATTTCTGCGGTAATTTTTAAGTCACATTGAAAGGCCTTTGCAGCACTATCAGAGTGAATATCAGAAATAAATTCTGCTACATCCAAGCCCACACTTTCTGCACACTCTCTTAATACATCCAGGCTTGAGACATTTTGCTTCTCCAAGAATAACACTTCCTGCAATTTTCGCAAAAACCGTATTCCGGCTCTTCTGCCTTGCAGCTCTGCAGCTTTTATTGCAACTGATGCAAGATGCGGGGATGAAATGGGATTTTCAAACCAAAGGTTTCCGTCACAGGACATTCCTGAACGGCTTGCTGTTTTTTCCCAAAGCTCAGCAATATTTTCGTAGCTATGCTTTCTGCCTATATTTAATGTCGACAATCTTCCGCTTATGACATGCTTAATGGAAAAATAACGACCATACTCAATCATGAGTTTTTTTAAGATGGGTTCAAGGGCCCAGCATTCAGGACAAAGAGGATCAATGAACAAGTACAATTCAAGCGGCTTTTTCTCATTGCCATGACAATGAGGTGATGGCGACTTTGATTCGAATGATTCCTGATTGTTCACAAGTTCTCACCTTTCATCATTTCATTTTCAGATGTATTAATCATATGCTGTGCAGTTAAAAAGAGTCTTGCATAAAAATCTTCTCTTATTTGTCCTTCCAGTTTAACCTCATCCATTGCTTCTGTCATACATGAAAGCCATGCCTTGGCTCTAGTTTCGGTTATTTCGAAAGGCAGATGCCGGGCACGAAGCATCGGATGACCATGTTCAGATGTATATAATGGGGGGCCGCCCAAGTATNNTTGCTTTTGCTTTCTTGCCGTTTCCGTTAAATCATCTGGAAAAATAGGAACGAGATCGGGATGTTGTCCCACGCGACGATAAAAAGCTTCCACAAGTAGGTGGAGCTTCTCTTCTCCAATCGCATCGAACGGTGTATGCATTTTCTCGACCATAATAAAAAATCTCCCTTATTTGAGTTATATAATGTTAAGCCTAATAGCAGATATAATGAAAAATGATTAGCAATTGATCAAGTAATCTCTTTTCATTCTATCAATGAGTGATTTTTAACTCAAACAAATAGCTTTCAAAAAATTTCAAGGGAATTTTTTGAAGGGGCAGTCTGCCTTAATTTTTCAACAAAAAATGTCTATTGAAGCAATAGACGAAGGTAAGTTCAGGACAGAAATGCACTCTTAATTTTTCGAACGTAATTAATCGTTTCTTTGAATGGGGGAATCCCACCGTGTTTATCCACATTTCCTGGTCCAGCATTGTAGGCTGCTAAAGCTAGTTCAATATTTTCATCATATTTATTTAGCATTTGACGTAAATATTTCGCTCCGCCAAAAACATTTTCTTGCGGGTCAAAAACATTTTTCACACCTAATTCCTTTGCTGTTTCAGGCATAAGCTGCATTAATCCAGATGCGCCTGCATGGCTAATCGCTGACGGATTAAAATTAGACTCCTGCTTTATGACTGATTTTAACAATTTGGCTGGAATACGATAATGCTCTGATGCTTTTTCAATAATTTCATCAAAAGTTGTGTCCGTTCCGGAACCTGATAGTTTAGTAAGCATGAATGGTGGCAGTGATGGCCTATTTATCACCGGTGAAGGGCTGTTATCGGTATAACTGGTTAACTTCTCAAATTGATTTTCACTTACAGTTGAATCAGGCAAATTCGTTTCTTGTAATAAATGATTCAGCAGCTCCTGAAATACTTGGCTATTTTCTGAAGAAGCTTGAGAAATGTCAAAGTTTTTTAGTGCCTGCAAGTCTAGCATAATTTTTAAT
>NZ_JBALOZ010000126.1:16424-22272 GCF_036965125.1 Bacillus sp. JJ1503 | reverse complement strand
TCATTTTCTTAGTTCTCCTTTTTAAAAACCAGCTTGCTGATTATATTTTTCTTTATAAAAACGCATAATTTTATTGTCAGTTTTACGTATAGGGATATCTAAATTTAATAGCAGTTCTGAAAACACTTCGAGGCCTTTTTCTCTATTACTTACTTCATATTCTATCTCAAAATCCTCTTTATTTAAATAATAACTATGATCCAATACGATTAATCCATTCCTATAGGCTGTTTCGGCTCTAATTGTTGTTAATGAGCCAAAATACTGCATGAGGTTAGGATCGATCTTCATTGCCTCAATTATATTTCTAATAGATTCAGCCATTATTTTTCCAGTGTTGAACATGTTCTCAGCCATCTCATCAGTAAGATGTTCATTCGTCTCAAGAAGTCCGTCCCCGTGAGGCTGCTTAAGAGTTAATTCAAATTTATTATTCTTTCTTCTAATTCTAAGGGCACAGCCGGCCTTTTTTAATGCAAAATCTTTCGTATCAAAATAATGATTTTCCTGTGTGAAAAAATTTTCATCGTTAAACTGAAAAAAGTTTTTTAACTTGTTGAATTCTTGTTTTGTAAGTATATTTTTTAATTCAATTTCAATTGTTTGCGACAAATTCTTCATTCCTTTCAAAGGGTTACAGTCTAATTATCTCCTTCATAATTGTTTACTGCAATTTTTTTGGGAAATAGATTCTGCTAAATACTTATATTAGGGTTTTATTGCCCGATAATCTGCGATAAAATAAGATAAGTTTGGAGGTAGAAATGATGACAAAAAAAATATCAATAATTGACGCAAGTTTCAAAGTGAATGAAAAGGCAGTTGAAATCAAAGTAGAGGAAGGTTACGCCGTAATTAATTTAAAGCCAATGGAGCAGATGTTAGTTGATTCAGATAATCTTTCCTTTATTTACATAACAGACAAGGATGAAGAGTATACATATTTAGCCATCCCGCAAACCATTTGGTCGCAGCTTAAGGAAGCATTGGATTTGGAGTTTAAGGTTTATTTAACAGATGGTAAGGATCGAATCCATCTTCCGGGATTTATAGAAGAGTTCGGCTACCTAATTGAAAATATTAAAGGGAATAGTAATTACGGAGAAGATATGGTTAAAAAAGTCGAAAGCATTTTTTAATCAATTGAATAATCATCCGCCCATACATAATCTAGCCTACATTCCTTTTAAGGCAGATTTTAATTAGACAATATTTTCGGATGAGGTGTTGATGACGTGAAAAATTGGGATCAATTTTTAGCTCCATATAAGCAGGCTGTGGAAGAACTAAAGATAAAGCTTAAAGGAATGCGTAAACAATTTGAACAAGAAGGTACTCACTCGCCAATCGAATTTGTAACGGGAAGAGTAAAGCCTATTGCAAGTATACTTGATAAGGTAAATCAAAAGAGTATTCCATTAGATATATTAGACACGGAATTGCAGGATATTGCAGGACTTCGAATGATGTGTCAGTTTGTAGATGATATTAAAAAGGTTGTTGAATTGTTAAGAAAGCGAAATGACTTTGAAATAGTGGAAGAACGAGATTATATTTCTCATAAGAAGGTAAGCGGCTATCGTTCTTACCATGTTGTCATTCGCTACCCAGTTCAAACGATTAACGGTGAAAAACAGATTTTAGCTGAAATTCAAATTCGTACACTTGCGATGAACTTTTGGGCTACCATTGAACATTCGCTAAATTATAAGTATAAGGGTCAGTTTCCAAAGGATATTCAAATGAGACTTCAAAGGGCAGCAGAGGCAGCCTTCATGCTTGATGAAGAAATGTCGCTAATT
This sequence comes from Bacillus sp. JJ1503, assembly GCF_036965125.1. Taxonomy (NCBI): domain Bacteria; kingdom Bacillati; phylum Bacillota; class Bacilli; order Caryophanales; family Bacillaceae; genus Bacillus; species Bacillus sp. JJ1503. The sequence goes on along the minus strand of NZ_JBALOZ010000126.1, from coordinate 20,470 downwards.
CGAGGGGAAATCCAGGAAGCCCAAGCCTTTTTTTCAAGAAATAAAGAACAGCAAGGCAACAACCCTAAGTCACATAAAAGTTAAATGTCTGTAAAGGAGATATTGCGATGAAATTTGCCATTACCTCGAAAGGCGATAATAAATCTAATGCACTCATGCATAAAATGAGAACGTATTTATTGGATTTTGATCTTATTTATGACGAAGAGAAGCCTGATATTGTCGTCTCAATTGGCGGGGATGGCACGTTGTTGTACGCTTTTCATCGTTATACCGGCCGTTTGGACAAAACAGCATTTGTTGGGATTCATACGGGGCATTTAGGCTTTTATGCGGATTGGGTGCCTGAGGAGATTGAGAAACTCGTAATTGCGATTGCGAAAACTCCATTTCAGGTGAGTGAATACCCGTTGCTGGAGGTTATTATTCGATATCAGCATGGGGGCAGAGAAACCCGCTATCTTGCCTTAAATGAATCAACGGTTAAGGCGGTTGATGCCACCCTCGTAATGGATGTAGAAATACGCGGGCAACACTTTGAACGGTTTAGAGGGGATGGGTTATGCGTATCAACTCCTTCGGGGAGCACCGCCTATAATAAAGCATTAGGCGGCGCAATTCTTCATCCTTCCTTATCTGCTATTCAAATTGCGGAAATGGCTTCTATCAATAATAAAGTGTTTCGGACTGTTGGCTCACCGCTAGTTCTTCCCGCACACCATACTTGTATGTTAAAGCCGGTTAATGGCCCTGATTTTCAAATTACAATTGATCATTTAAATCTGCTTCATAAGGATGTAAAATCAATTCAATTCCGGGTGGCCGATGAAAAGATCCGCTTTGCCCGCTTTCGACCGTTTCCTTTCTGGAAAAGAGTTCATGATTCATTTGTGGCTGATTAAAATAGTAATGAAAGAAAAAGGTGGACAAGAATCGGGATGTCAAGGTTTGAACTAATGTGGCACATAACTTCAGAGGACGAAAATAAAAACATCAAAGATTTTTTATATGAAAAGGATATTTCGAAAACGTCTTTAACAGATATTAAATTTAAAGGCGGTTTTATTTCTGTAAATGGAAATGAAACAACGGTCCGTTATTCTCTAAAAGAAGGTGACATCCTGATTATTGGATTTCCAGAAGAAATTCCAAGTGATGGGATTAGAGGGGAAGAGCTTCCGCTAAACATATTGTATGAAGACGACTTTATACTAGTAGTAAATAAGCCTGCTGGCATTAGTACCATACCTTCAAGGGAGCATCCTGACGGCAGCCTCGCAAATGCCTTAATCGGCTATTATCAGCAAATCGGTTTAAACGCAACAACCCATATTGTAACAAGACTTGATCGTGATACATCAGGAATCGTCCTAGTAGCCAAGCATCGGCATATCCATCATTTGTTTAGCAAGCAGCAAAAAGCTGGAATGATAAACAGAGAATATGAAGCGCTTGCTGAAGGGGTCCTGAAAGAAGAGAGCGGTGTTATTAGGCAGCCAATAGCAAGAAAGAAGGATAGTATTATTGAAAGAGAAGTTAATCCAGAAGGGCAATATGCCTGCACTCATTATGAGGTCATTCGTATATATCGGGACTTTACTTATCTAAAGCTAAGACTTGAAACAGGGCGTACCCATCAAATCCGAGTGCATATGTCTTATTTAGGCCATCCATTGCTCGGAGATGATCTCTATGGTGGAAATCTTGACTTGCTTTCACACCAGGCACTGCATTGCAGCAAGCTTTCGTTTGTTCATCCCATTACGGAAGAAAAGCTGACTTTTAATCAGGAATTGCCTGATGATATGAGAAAAATACTTCAGATGGAGGGTGACTGTTAGTAATGGTCACCCTTTACTTTTGTAAGAGCTAAATCTTTCGAAACTTTTCTTCAACAAGCGGCAATGTTGATGGTACGGACACAATCTCCATTTCTGGGTATTTTAGAGCGGATAATTTGTTTCCAAATACAGCACCTGTATCGATATTGTATGTATTATTCACGATCCTGACCTCCTTTACAGGTGTGTGACCATACACAATTACCGCTTTTCCATGATAGGCTTGAGCCCAATCTCTTCGGACAGGCGAGCCGTCTGGATTTTTTTCTCCTGTAATATCTCCATATAGTACGAAGGTTTTTACCTTTTCAGAATGCTGGCCAATATAGTCTTCACGTATGCCTGCATGGGCAATGATTAGCATCCCTCCATCTAGCACAGCATAAAGCGGAGCATCCTCATACAGGTTCATAAATTTCTCTCGAATAGCCTGTTGATTTTTCTTATCAAGAGAATCATATTCGGCAGCGGTCGTTTCAAGGCCATGGGTAAGCTGAACTTTATTCCCCAAGAAGAAGCGGTATAGCTTGTTGCAATGATTTCCAGGTACATAATATGCGTAACCTCCGCTAACAAGCCTGCAAACAATTTCCGCCACTTTTAAAGAGTGTGGACCACGATCTGTTAAATCTCCTGCGAATGCTAATTTTCTGCTTTTGTCGTGAATGGGTATGCCCTTCTCCCAGCTGTAGCCAAGCTTAATGGTCAGCTCATTAAATTCATGAAAACATCCGTGAATATCTCCTATAATATCAAGCTTCATACGTAACTCCTTTTTTACTTTTATCATATCAATAAAGGCGATTCTTATCCTGATTATCTACTCAAAATAGTTAAATTTTATTGCTTCATAAAATGGTTAGCTAAGGTTAATTCATGATATAAAAGGGTAAAGAGGGGAAAGTATGGGCAGATATTCTTTTATCATAAGTTAAGCTAGATAAATGGTTATGTTTTTGCTTAAATCAAGCGACAAGGATGTTATAATTTGCTAGTATTATGGAGTATTCAGGCGTATATGCTTGATGAAGAGAGGGGGCTGTGAAATATGGAGGAAGCTTTAAGTGAGAAAGCCACTCATCATATGGACAGGGAATTGCTCATCAATTCTTTACAAAATGAAGATATAGAAAAATTCCGGGATGAATTTCTAGAGCTGCATCCTTATGATCAGGCTTCATTTTTTAAGGAATTAGATGAAGACACGCGTGAAAGAATTTATCATTATCTTTCCCCAGAAGAAATGGCAACATTATTTGAAAACTTAGAAATAGATGATGAAAGCTATCAAGATGTCTTGGCAGAAATGAATCCAAACTATGCAGCTGAAATGATTTCAAAAATGTACGTTGATGATGCAGTTGATGTCTTAAATGAGCTTGAAAAGGATCAGGTTGTCAGTTATTTAACGATTATGGATGAAGAAGCAGCACAGGAAATCAAAGATCTGCTTCATTATGAGGAATATACAGCCGGAAGTATCATGACAACTGACTTTGTTTCCATTGCTTCCAATCAGACGGTTCGGTCTGCCATGTATATATTAAAAAAAGAAGCGCCAAAGGCAGAAACGATTTACTATATCTATGTTCTTGATGAAGAAGAGAGACTAGCAGGAGTCATTTCCCTTAGAGATTTAATTGTGAATGATGATGACACAATGATTTCAGAAATAACAAATGAAAGAATCGTCTCGGTATCCGTTGGCGATGATCAGGAAGAAGTTGCGCGAAAAATAAAAGATTATAATTTTCTAGCGCTGCCTGTTGTCGACTTTCAAAACCATCTGTTAGGAATCATAACGGTTGATGACATTATGGATGTTATGGAAGAAGAGGCATCTGATGATTACTCGAAGCTTGCTGCAGTGTCAGATATGGATACAATTGACCGCAGTCCTTTTTCAGCTGCCCGCAAAAGGCTGCCATGGCTAATTATCCTCCTGTATTTAGGGATGGGAACGGCAAGCCTTGCTGCTCGTTTTGAAGCAACGCTGGAGAAGGCGGCCATATTAGGGGCATTCATAACTTTAATTGCCGGAATGGCTGGAAATACTGGAACACAGGCATTAGCCGTTGTTGTTCGTGGGATTGCAACCGGTGATTTGGAAAAAGAAAGCAAGCTCAAGTTAATTTATCGAGAAGCTGGTACTGGCTTAATCACTGGTTCAATTTGTGGAGTCCTTGTCACGGTAACCATTTTTAT
>NZ_JBALOZ010000126.1:4207-16413 GCF_036965125.1 Bacillus sp. JJ1503 | reverse complement strand
GAATTTATATTTAGGAATATTAGTTGGAGTTTCTATTTTCTGCACCTTAATTATTGCAACTTTAGCTGGTGCGATCATTCCGTTAGCTATGCACAAATTCAAAATTGACCCAGCTGTTGCTTCAGGTCCCTTCATTACCACAATCAATGATATTATCAGTATTTTAATTTACTTTACTATCGCAAACATGTTTTTGGGGTTTTTACCTAAATAGGTGCCTGACACCAGTTGTGGACACTTGCTGATTGAAGGAGTGATTAGATGGAAGAACATGGTGTTTCGTTAGCTTCTTTGGTCATTGTGATCGTAATAGCTTTCCTAACACCGATATTATTGCATCGGTTAAAGATCCATTTCATACCCGTTGTCGTTGCGGAAATTTTGATGGGGCTTTTGATTGGGAAAAGCGGCTTTAATCTTGTTCAGCCAGATATGTGGCTTGAAACGCTTTCAACACTTGGCTTTATTTTTCTAATGTTTCTTAGCGGCCTAGAAATTGACTTTACTGCATTCTCTAGTAATAAGAAGCGGGAAAAGCTGCCAAGCGGTAAATTAGAGCCGAACTCATTTTCTGCATCGTTTATTATATTTGCTGGGATATTTCTTGTTTCATTGGGGCTTTCCTATTTATTTGTAATAGCCGGATTTATTGAAAATGCATTTTTGATGACCTTAATTATCTCTACTATTTCATTAGGTGTTGTCGTCCCAACTTTAAAGGAAGCTCATCTCATGAAGACTGGCATAGGCCAAATTATTCTATTGGTTGCTGTTATTGCTGACCTAGTCACAATGATTTTACTAGCCGTATTTGTTTCTCTTTATGATGGCGGAGAAGGCAATGTGTGGTTATTGCTTATTCTTTTTGCTGCAGGAGTCCTCTTATATTTTATTGGAAGACGATTCAAAAACGGAAATTTTTTCGAGGCGATGTCGACTGGGACTGTTCAAATAGGCACGAGAGCTGTATTCACCTTAATCATCCTGCTCGTTGCATTATCTGAATCAGTGGGGGCAGAGAATATTCTCGGCGCCTTCCTTGCAGGCGTGCTTGTATCCTTGCTAGCTCCTAATCAGGAAATGATTCATAAGCTTGACTCTTTCGGTTATGGCTTTTTAATTCCAATATTTTTCGTAATGGTCGGTGTTGATCTAAACATTTGGTCATTATTGAGCGATGAAAAAATGCTCTTGCTAATACCTCTCTTGCTTATTGCCTTGCTAGTTTCGAAGCTTGTACCTGTCTACTTATTAAAGAGATGGTATGATATGAAAACGGTTATGGCTTCAGGTTTTCTTTTGACATCGACTTTATCATTAGTTATTGCCTCTGCAACGGTTGGCGAGAGAATTGGTGTTATTACGGCCGAAATGAGCGGAACATTAATCTTAGTTCCTGTTATTACGAGTGTATTTACCCCTGTTGTCTTTAAAAAATTATTCCCAAGGGAAGCAAATACTCAAAAATCATTAACAGTGGCATTTATCGGTGCAAATCAACTGACACTCCCAGTATATCGGGAACTTCATTCAAGCCATTATAAGACGACCCTTTATCATAAAAAACGAGAGAAGGCAGATAAAAATTTAGCGGATTCCTTATTCGATATTGTGGAACTAGACAACTATTTAATTGAAACGCTAGAAGAGCAGAATGTTTTACAATCAGATATTGTTGTAATCTCAACTGGAGATGAGGAATTAAATGCTACACTTGCCATTGCCGTTAAGGAACAGGGAGTGGAGCGGGTCATATGCCGACTTGAAAGCCCCGACCTTCAAGAAAGTATGAAGGAGCATAACATCGAAGTTTTTTCAGTATTATTGTCACAAAAAACCTTGCTAAGAGCATTAATCGAAACACCAAGTGTTATGGATATATTAACAAATCAGGAAAATGCATTGTATGAAATCGAAATGCTTAATGAACAATTTAATGGCATGACTTTAAGAGAGTTTCCTTTTACGGGGGATGTCATTATTGTGAGGATTTTTAGGGGACTTGATTCCATTGTTCCACATGGGGAAACGGAGCTCCATATAAACGATCGTTTAATTGCGACTGGAACAAAAAAATATGTCGATGATTTAAAACGGGAGCTTGAATTTTGTGAATGGTGCTGAATAGAATCATTTTCAACTCCTTTCTTTCCTTTTTCTAAATATTATAGTAAAATTAGTACTAGGTACTAATAACATGTAACAATACTTAGGGGGCTGGAAAGAATGACTCTTTCTTTAAATGGAAAAACCTTTGTTGTCATGGGTGTAGCAAATAAGCGCAGTATCGCATGGGGGATTGCTAGATCCCTTCATAATGCAGGCGCCCGATTAATTTTTACTTATGCGGGTGAACGCCTGGAGGGAAGTGTTCGTGAGTTAGCTGAATCCCTTGAGGGGGCAAATTCCCTTGTTTTGCCTTGTGACGTAACAAATGATCAGGATATTGACAAATGCTTCGCAGAAATTAAAGAGCAAGTTGGCACAATTCACGGACTTGCACATTGTATTGCTTTTGCTAACAAAGAGGAGCTTCAAGGCGATTACATGAATACTACGAGAGACGGATTTTTACTGGCACACAACATTAGTTCATACTCTTTAACTGCTGTAGCGAAGGTTGCGAAGGATTTAATGACTGAGGGAGGAAGCATCGTTACCTTAACGTATTTAGGCGGTGAGCGTGCAATCAAAAACTATAACGTCATGGGTGTTGCGAAAGCTTCTCTTGATGCGAGTGTTAAATATTTAGCCAATGATCTTGGTAAAGCCGGTATTCGAGTCAATTCTATTTCTGCAGGTCCAATTAGGACACTTTCTGCAAAAGGGGTAAGTGATTTCAATTTAGTCCTTAAGGAGATTGAAGAGCGATCTCCACTACGGAGAACAACTACACCTGAAGAGGTTGGCGATACGGCTGCATTCCTTTTTAGTGATTTATCCCGTGGTATTACTGGTGAAAATATTCACGTTGATTCCGGTTTTCATATCCTGTAATATAACAGCCCGTTTCCATGTGAAACGGGTTTTTCTTTTTGCCTACAGCAATAATATCGTCACCTTTTCCCTCCAAATGGAAACGAAAGCATATTATTTGCATACTTATAAATGAACCCATTTGTTATGGAGGTAGATAATCATGCTAAAAAAGAATGAGAAAGAACCCTTTTTCCATATTTTGCAGCCAACAATACAATTCCCTAAGGCCAATATGCAGGAAGTTTACACAAACAAAAAAGAAGATGATGATGTGACCCCGCATTCGTCTCATACTTTACTAGAACCTGATGAAATGGAGGAGAAAGAGGGAAGTCCTGCACACTTACATGATTCTGGTGAAGTACAGAATGAGGAAGTGAAGGAAAGTACAAAGGCTACAGAAATAATTGAGGAATTCGAAGCTGAAAACAGAGAAACACAAGAGGATAAGCCTTTCACGCCACATATTAAAAAAATGCCGAGCCTATCTTTTAAACGGCTTAAGAGCTTTAAAGCAATGAATACCGAGGAACGTTTAAATTATTTATTGAACTTTCCTAAACAGCTTCCACCCGTCCCTTGTACGTTTGAAACGGATGCGAGCAGCTTTCGAGGGGTATTGATTGGAAAAACAGAGGAAATGATTGAAATCAAGTTATTAGATGGTAAAACGAAAGAACTTCATATTCAATCAATCAAAGAAATCCGAATGGTTGGATTAAGAAAATAGCATAAAAAAATAGCCAGCCGTTTTAAACGACTGGCTTCTTTTTTCATTAATGTTATTCGCAAATATTTAAATCTACGTCAGCAATACATTGGACTGCACAGAAGCAGCTAAGGTCAACTGTAATGCAGTCTCCTGTACTGCGGAAAAAGTCAACATCGCATACTGCATTTAAGTCAATGACGCCATCTTTTACAAGGTTTACTGGCTTAAATCTTTGCATTTGCTGATTTTGATTCTGTCCTTGTTGGTCTTTATCTCCCTTGCTTTCCATTTTAACCGGTTCTAGGACACGAAGGACTGCACAGCAGTTATCAAATACATCTTCAACCCTGAAGAAGATGGAGACACATGCTTGATCTTTGTCTTTGCTATCTCTTCCCATACCCATACCCATTCTAGTTCTATTATTGGTGAAAAAAGCATGGAAAGGTGTTCCATCATCAGTGCTAAGGACAATAACGCGTGTATCCGGGCGCATTGGTCTTCCCTTTGCAGCAGGTGAGATAGCTCCAAGCGGTTCTAGAAAGCAGTTGGAAGGGCATTGGCATTCTTCTTCTGCATTTTCTTGAATATCTTTTATCGCACGGACTACTTCACATACACAGCCCTGATTGTGATTTTTGAAGTTGTCGTCTTTTTTTCCACAACCCATTATAGTTTCCTCCTTATTTGATTCTTGTGATACTACACTAATAACATATTGCTGAAGTGCCCTATGGGTTACGGACAAACGCCTTGTTTTATTAAAAAATAGGCAATTTTTTTACGAAAGGATGGAAATAGCTTGGAATTATCCTTAATGGAATTATTGATACTAGCCCTGGCAAGCTTTAGACTAACTAGGTTATTGGTCTATGACAAAATAACTGAATTTTTAAGAAGTCCTTTTTTTGATGAATTAGAGGAGAAAAATGAAGCTGGAGGCATTGATATTTATGTTACTCCGAAAAAAGGCGGCATTCGCGGATTTATCGGTGAATTGCTAAGCTGCTACTGGTGTACGGGTGTTTGGACATCTATTTTCGTGTGTGTTGTGTATATATACTTTATGTCATTAGCTATTCCTATCCTTATTATTCTTGCTGTGGCAGGGCTGGCATCCATTATTGAAACAATTGTTCAAAAAATGCTAAATGAATAACCAATATAGGCCGCTGATTTACACAAGCTTAAACTGTTGCTCATATATTATATGAAGGGAACTAGTAAATGCCAGCGAAATGTGGGTAAAGAAAGGTCAAGTATGAACCATAAGAATGAAACTTAATAAGGGGTGAGAGTAATATGTATAAAAAAAGTTCTGTACTAATAAAGAATCAAGCAAATCAACCAAATCAACCAAATCAACCAACAAAGAAGAAAAAAGGTTGTGGATGCGGGAAGACAACGAAAAAAACAAAGTAATTGCACACAGTCGGAAATTCCGGCTGTTTTTTTAATGTCTGGCTTCAGGTTGCTTTTTATTTACATAATTTGGTGGTTTGTAAATTCATAAATTTTCTATGAATCGTGGACAATAAATGAAGAAATGCTTCACTTCATTCAGCAAAAAGTCTTCTATTTCTATAAGTCAGAGATGATTGTCTAAAACATCTAATTCAGTCGGGGTTCAAACTCTGGCTGAATGAAGTGAAGCCTCCGGCGGATGCCTCAGATTTTTTAGAGGAAATTATCGAGCCAGCTCGATAAAAATCTGGGCGCAATTTCGCCGAGGCGAAATTGATTTATGAAGCTGCTTGTGATAACGGACGAAAAAGGAAGGGAAGATTTATGAGGACAAAATTTTGCATTATTATGTTCATATTTGCTGCAGGATTATCAGGCTGTGGGATAGGGACTGACGAGCCGAAAAAGAGTAAGCTGGCGTTAGTGAAAACGACAAATCCAAGTCCGGCATTACTTGAAAGCAACACGGAAGAAAAGCTTGATTTAGTGGAAAGCATTAAACAAGACATCAGTTCTATGAAAGAAATATATGATGTTGCGGTCTTAAAAGGAAAAAAGGATACGCTAGTAGCCTATAAGGTAAAGCATATGTACCGGTTTCAAATGAAAAAAATCGAGAAGAGAATGTCGGATATGCTGGAGAAAAAATACAAGGACGAAAAATTCACGGTCTCCAGTGATTATAAAATTTTCCTTGAAGCTATAAAGCTAAATGAAAGAATGAAAGACCCGAATTTCACAGATAAAAAAGCAAATCAAAAATTACAAGAAATAATTAGGCTTAAACAAGAAATGGCATAGAAAGGAGAATATTATGGGGAAGGACCAGAAGAAACTTACACCCGAGCAACAAAAATATCAAACATTGCAGCAAAAGCATGAGCTGAAACGCCCCATCTTAAAAAACTGCCTTAGAGCCTTCTGGGTGGGCGGCGTAATTTGTGCAATTGGACAGGCCATTACGTATTTCTATATATATTATTTCAACTTTACAGAGCAAACAGCTGGAAATCCCACTGTTGCCACGATGGTTTTCCTTTCTATGCTTTTTACAGGCTTCGGCGTTTACGATCATATTGCCCAATACGGTGGAGCGGGAACTGCTGTACCTGTAACAGGGTTTGGAAATGCAGTTATTTCTGCAGCGATTGAACACAAAACGGAAGGATTTGTTCTTGGAGTTGGGGGAAACATGTTTAAGCTAGCGGGCTCTGTCATTTTATTCGGAGTCTTTTCAGCATTTGTTGTTGCTTTAATTAAAACGATATTAATTCAATGGGGTGTTTTGTAATGCTTAGAGGGAAGCAATCTTGGGTATTCCAGAATCGTCCTATTATTGCGGCAACCGGTGTATCAGGAGGTCCATTTGAAGCAAATGGTAAACTTGCGAATGATTTCGATGTTCTGCATGATGATTTATGGATGGGACAGGATTCATATGAAAAGGCTCACAGAGTACTAATTGAAGAAGCCTGCGAAGCAGCTTTAAAAAAGGGCAATCTGCAGGAAGACGATGTTCACTTCTATATTGCGGGAGATTTAATTAATCAAATTACCCCAACAAGCTTTAGTGCAAGAACGAATCAAATTCCGTATTTTGGAATATTCGGAGCTTGCTCTACTTCTATGGAGGGTTTAGCACTCGCCTCATTTATCATTAATAATCAAGGTGCCAAATATATACTTACAGGCGCAGCAAGTCATAATGCGGCTGCAGAAAGACAGTTTAGATATCCCACTGAATACGGCGGACAAAAGCCCCCTACAGCTCAATGGACGATTACTGGTGCAGGGATGGCCCTTGTAAAAGTAAACGAAGGCAATGAAAATCTTCCCTATACAACTGCTGCAACCATTGGCAAAGTCGTTGATATGGGAATCACGGACCCATTTAATATGGGGGGGGCGATGGCGCCTGCTGCTGCCGAAACCATTAAAGCTCATTTCAAGGATTTACAATTAGATCCATCATACTACGATTTAATTGTAACTGGAGATTTAGGACAAATTGGGCAAAGTGCAACTCATGAGTTATTGACGAATGCTGGATTGAAAATTGAAAAGGATAAATTCCAAGATTGTGGATTGCTTATATATAAAGACTATCAGCCAGTCAATTCCGGGGGGAGCGGAGCAGGCTGTTCAGCAACCGTTCTTTATGGACATTTGCTGAATCAAATGAAACAGGGTGTTTATAGGAGAATTTTAGCTGTGGCTACTGGCGCACTTTTGTCACCATTAACCTTTCAGCAAAATGAGACTATTCCCTGCATTGCACATGCGGTTTCAATCGAAATGGATAACAAGTGAAGGAGGGGTATACAGATGCTTCCAATGTTTTTTTGGGCTTTTGTCGTTGGAGGAATTATTTGTGTGATTGGCCAATTATTATTTGATGTTGCGAAACTAACACCAGGACATACTTTAAGCCTTCTTGTCGTGATAGGAGCCATCCTAGATGGTGTTGGTCTATATGAGCCATTAATTGATTTTGCTGGTGCTGGTGCAACTATCCCCATTACAAGCTTTGGGAACTCACTTGTTCATGGGGCGTTAAATGAAGCGGAGAAGCATGGCCTTGTAGGCGTATTAACAGGAATGTTTGAGGTCACAAGTTCAGGTATTTCCGCAGCTATCGTATTCGGATTTATCGGGGCCCTTATCTTTAAGCCAAAAGGATAAAAAATCCATTTCTTAAAATCATAAGACAAATATAGGAGCTTGCCCACACACCTTTTCATCATATTTCATATTGTGTTAAAGAATAAATAAAGTGAGGTGTAAGGATATGGGCTTTGGTTTCGGAGGATGCGGCTTTGGTGGATGTGGTTTTGGTGGCGGCTTCCACTCAAATTTCGTCTTGATTGTTGTGTTGTTTATCTTATTAATTATTGTTGGTGCCAGCTTTTTATAATACTTCTAAAAAACAGGTAGATGTTTTCCATTAGCCTGTTTTTTTTTCACGTTTTACGCCCAATTTCATAGTATATAAAGTAGTTTATGAAAGGGCGTGAATCTAAAAATGGATAATAATTTGTTTAAGAATATTGAGCAGAAAACTGGCGTTAATATGAAGGATGTATTTGAATTAGCTAATTCATTACAAAATGCAAATTTTAAAGATGAAAAAACAGTGAGAAGTGTCATTAGAAGGGTGTCGCAAATTGCAAATAGGCCAGTAAATAAAGAAACTGAGGACAAAATTGTAAAATCAATTATCACAGATGGCAAACAGCTTGATTTTGGCACCATTTCACAAATGATTAATAAAAAATAAAGAAAAAAAAGGCTGTCCTAAAGAAAAGGTGCCAGGCACCTTACAGGACAGTCTCTCTTATTGTTGCGAAAATTCCTTCATTACCATTGATTGCTTTGGAATAGCGGAAAGGAATCTTGAGGGGGCAGCCTGCTTTCCGCGTCTTTTTTCGGGAATTGAAATGTACAAGTATTCCATAGCTCTTGTAATTGCTACATACAGAAGTCGACGCTCCTCTTCAATTGAGGAAGAATCTCCATTCCGAAATGCTTCTAAGGCATAATCATGAGGCAAATTTCCATCAACGGTCCCTAATATATAGACGACTTTATACTCTAGTCCTTTTGCTCGGTGTATCGTGCTTAATGAAATAGCATTTTGATTTTTTTTGCTGAAAGCCTTCATTTCCTTATTCATAGCTCGCATATGGTCTGCGTGATTTAATAAATCCTCAATTGAAGTAAAGTTCCTTGCAGCAACTTTAAGGTCTTTAAGGTCATCAGAGCCTTTCTCCATCTTATTGCCATCAGCGCCCCTCTTTTTAACAAAGTCTTGAAATCCGAGCTCCTTTTCAATGGCTTCAATTGCTGAAACAGGTGACATTTGTGATAAAGATCGGATCACTTTTACACTCTTTTTCAATTTATTTTCTTGAAAAGAAAAACCTGTTTTTATATATTTCAGGCATTCAAGAAGGGAGCAATCTTTTAAAATACTTTCTGCGATCAAATCCCTCATCGCTGTTTGCTTTACAAAAAGAGCCGGAAGAATATTCTTAAGCGCATCTTGATTATCTTCATTAATAGACAGCTGTAAAAAGCTCAGCATACTTTTTACGATAAAACGGTCATAAAAAGACTCCGCATCCATTTCAATCCTGAAGGGAAGGCTGGAGTTAGTCAATCGTTCAAAAATGGCGCGGCTTCCGGTATTTGTACGGAATAAAACAACGATGTCACTTGGCTGAAAGCCTTCTGCTATTTTTTCCTGCATATCAGTAACAATTGCCGTCGCTTCTTCTTCTTCATCATAAGGGTAGAAAACAACTGGCGGATTTGTTCCAGATACTTGAGCTTGCATTTTCTTCACATGGCGATTTTTATTTTGTGAAATTACTTCATTTGCAGTAGATACAATTTCATGTGAAGAACGGTAATTTTGACTTAATATGACGATTTCTGCTGTAGAAAAGTCTTTTTCAAAATCTAGCAGGTATTGGGGATTACTGCCGCGAAAAGCATATATAGATTGGTCATCATCCCCAACTGCACATACATTTTGCGTTTGTGCTGACATCATTTTAATTAATTCATACTGTATTTTATTAATGTCTTGAAATTCATCAATTAAAAAGTATTGAAACCGCTTTTGGTACTTGGCTAGAATTGACGGTTCATTTTGAAATAATGTATAACATCCAAGCAGCATATCATCGAAATCAAACCATTCATTTTTCCTTTTCTCTTGCTCATAAAGCTGATAAAGAAGAGCAACCTGTTCCTCCCAGGCAGATTCAGGTCTAACCTGATCCGCGGGTATGATGGAATTTTTCCAAAAGCTAATTTGCTGTAAAGCGAGATCAAAGGCGAATTCCTTCTCATCTATGTTTAAGGTTCTTCCAGCCTGTTTTATAAGCTGGTCCCGCTGCCAGCCCTTGCTTAAAAGTTTAGAAGCAGACCATTCCTGGGGAGAATGAAAGACTAATATCCGATAGAAAAGACTATGAAAGGTGCCAGATACAATTTGCTGAATTTTATGTTGGTCAATGCTTGGGTAGGTCAAGAGCCTTTTCTTCATTTCTGCAGCGGCTTTCGCTGTAAAAGTAACGAGCATAATTGATTTTGGGTCAATTCCATGCTCAGTAATCATGAAAGCAGTTCTTGCTGTCAATACCCGAGTTTTTCCGCTGCCGGCTCCTGCAAGAACAAGGAGCGGTCCATTTACACGGGATACAGCCTTAGCTTGATTATGATCAAGAACGACACCAGCTTCTTTTAAATCATGTAAATAATGAAATGATTCATTCATTTCATATCGTTTGGCTGGAGTAAAAGGAGTTTTTATTTTCAATGTCTGTGCTTTTTTATAAGTGTTTCCTGCCGGAGTTTCTGCTGTTATGGATCGGGATTTTGGAATTCTAAATCCATTTTGTTCCTTATACTCTTGTTGTTCGTTATGTTTTGATATAAGGAGGGTTGGAGGATCCCCACACTTCTTATCTTCCTTATGTATATGATAAAAGAAAGGTTCCTTTTCAATCCCTATGTAGAACCGAACAGGATCACCACAAGCTGGGCAATGGAGCTTTCCCTTTTTGCCATTTTCATAAATAAATTGGTATAATTCTCGGTTCATATGATTCAAATCAATGATTGCATTATTAAACTTCGCTGTTTTCATCTAGTAATCCTCAACTTTGCCTTTGTTTAGACAAACCCTATCATAACAAAAAAGCATATGACTTCGAAAGTTTTTTAAGAAAATGGTCATAAATAGAAACCTATTTTCGTATTTCTATAGAAAGTGTTTGTACAAAGAAGGAGGAAAAAATGGGGTATATTATTCCAGTTAACCATTATCAATATAGCCAATATGCGGAGAGAGTGGGTATCAAAAAGTATGACCCATATCGATTCGTTCCTATTAATCGAATAAAGCCTTCAGTCAATCCTTCAGAGAAAGAACATTCACACGAGCTAACCCCCACTGACAAAAAAACATCAGGAAAAAATCAGAAAGTGCCTAATGATCGAATGGAAAGATTATATGGAGAAATTACAGGGAAGGGACTTCTTTACAGTGACTTTGCCTAGTGGTAGTTACTTACGAAAAAAAACTTCTGTCAAGGTGACAGAAGTTTTTTTACAGATCTTTTTTCATTGTCCGATGGGGGATGCCTGCATCTAAAAACTCATCAGAGATTATTTCATAGCCTAAGCGGCTATAAAAAGGAATGGCATGTGTTTGGGCATTTAGCTTTACAGAATGAATGTCATGCTCTTTGGCATATTCCTCAATTTTCTGCATAATCATTTTTCCCGCACCAGTTTTTCGCTTGTCTTTAAGGACGCAAATTCTTTCAGCTTTCCCAATCCCATCAATTGTTCGAAATCTGCCTGCACCTATTGGAGATTCTCCGTCATATTGAACAAAATGAATGGCTAAGTCATCATACTGATCGATTTCTTCTTCTTCGGGAACCTGCTGTTCCTGAATAAAAACAATTTTGCGAACAGATAATGCATCCTGTAATTCTTGATGATTTCCTACGACTTTTACAATCATACTAGTTCCCTATTCCCTTCCAAGTCGAAATGTTTCGTATACAGTCCATGATCCGTTTTCTAGCTGATACAACAGGTGGAAACGGTCAACGCTGTCCTCATAATTAAATTGGTTCATTCTTAGCGTGCCATAAACATCTGAATGCTCATCATTAGAGAGGTTCTGCCCAACCGTAATATGAGGAACAAATGCATAATCGGAATTTTCGATATTAATTTTATCATTTATTTCGCTTTGAAGCTCTTTCAGCTCTTCTGATCCTTCTATTTTTAAATAGATAACATTGTTAACAGGTTTAAAAGAACTAAACTTTGTCGATTGGATATTAAAAGGCTGATAGTTGTTTGAAATTTCGTTTAAAGTAACTGTAAGCTGATCCATATCTTTTTCTGGTACATCGAATGATGATTTTAGCGTAATGTGCGGAGGAATTAAGGAATAATTCGGATCATACCTTTTTCGGTAAGAATTCGCAAAGTCCTGAAGTTTTTTTGATGGAAAAATAACAAT
>NZ_JBALOZ010000126.1:0-4192 GCF_036965125.1 Bacillus sp. JJ1503 | reverse complement strand
ATATAATAAATATTGGGAAAAATATAAAATTTAATATTATTATAACAAAATTTTAATAAACAAAGAACTTATCATAAGAAAATATAATGAATCTAGAAAAGAATTAGGACGAAAACATATGTTTTAATGCTTGCTTTAGATTTGGCTGCCAATAAGTCCATGTATGATTCCCTTCAAATTCTTCATAAAAATAAGGGAACTTTAATTCATTAAGTAGCTCTGATAATTCACGGTTAGGTGTTAAAAAATCTGCAATTTCCTTTGTTGTTGTCTTGACTGCCGTTTCTTCCTTGCCAATGACATGATAAATATGTAGAAGGTGTGGCTCTTTAACTTCTTTAACGCCTTTCATTACATCCTCATTAACCATTGGAGATTGTAAAATAACCTTACCAAATGTATGAGGATATTGAATAGCTGCCATTAGAGAAACAGTTGCTGCTAAGGAGTCTCCAATAAGTGCACGGCCCATCCCCATCTGATAAGTTGGGAATTCTGCATCGATAAATGGAACGAGCTCGTGTGCAAGAAAGCGGATATATTCCTGATGCTGTTCACCGCTCGGATGATATTTTCTTCTTCGATCTTCTCCGTTTTTGTAAGGAATGCCTACAATGATTATTCTTTCAATCATATTGTTTTCTAATAATTCATCTGCCATCCTGCCGATTCTTCCAAACTGAAAATAATCTTTGCCATCTTGGGCAAAAAGGATTGAATATTTATATAAAGGATTGAAAGCTGTTGGCAGGTAAATTAGAATCTGTAAGTCTTCACCAAGCTCTTTACTTGAGAATGTTATATCCTTAATTGTTCCTCTAGGTATACTCAATTCAAAACCTCCATTTTCTATTTAATTGGCTCATCAAAATATATTATCATAAATGGTCAAAAACTAAAAAAAGTAGGTATTGAAGCCTGTGCCTTAGGATACAATTCGACAGAATTAATTCAAAATTAATAATAATTGTTTACTAAATTGATGTTTATATGTATTATATTTTCTATACCTATCCAATTAATTTACTTTTCCGTAAAGGGATAATTTTTTGAATTAAATATCCGAATGGTAGGTGACATATATATTCACTAAAAGATTTACGGAGGAATGATATGATACGATTTGCGTCTGTAAATAAGTATTATGGAGACTTTCATGTACTTAAAGATATTAATCTAGAAATTAAAAAAGGGGAAGTTGTAGTTGTTATAGGTCCATCTGGATCTGGGAAAAGTACGATGCTCCGTTGCATTAATCGTCTTGAGACAATTACTACTGGCGGATTAACAGTTAATAACTTAGTAGTAAATGATAAGAAAACAGATATTAACCAGTTAAGAAGAAATATAGGAATGGTTTTTCAACATTTCAACTTATATCCACATAAAACAGTTCTTGAAAATATTACAATTGCGCCAACTATGGTATTGAAGAAGTCAAAAGCTGAGGCAACAGAAACAGCTATGTACTATCTTGAAAAAGTAGGAATTCCTGATAAGGCAAAATCATTTCCATCCCAATTATCGGGAGGGCAGCAACAAAGGGTTGCAATTGCAAGGGGACTTGCGATGAAACCTGAAATTATGCTGTTCGATGAGCCTACTTCTGCACTTGATCCAGAAATGGTTGGAGAGGTTCTAGATGTAATGAAAGCGCTAGCAAAAGAAGGAATGACTATGGTCGTTGTGACTCATGAAATGGGATTTGCTAAAGAAGTAGCTGATCGAATTGTATTCATGGATCAAGGCCAAATTGTTGAAGAAGGAATTCCGGCTGAGTTTTATGCGAATCCAAAGGAAGAAAGGGCTCGTACATTCCTTAGTCGTGTATTAAATCATTAAAACAAAAGGGGGATTATTTATGTTTAAGAAAAAAGGAAGAAAAATAGCAGGTATCCTGTTCTTATCTGCAACAATGCTTCTTGCTGCATGCGGCAAGGATGAAAAGGAAACGACAGGTTCTGGTAGCAAAAATGCTTTAGAACAAATTAAAGAAAATGACAAAATTGTAATTGGGGTAAAGCATGATACTAGATTATTCGGACTTAAAAACCCGAGTACTGGTGAAGTAGAAGGTTTTGATATTGATATTTCAAAAGCATTGACTAAAGAGCTTCTTGGTGACGAGAACAAAGTAGAATTTAAAGAAGTTACTTCTAAAACGCGTATTCCAATGTTAAACAATGGTGATATTGATGCAATTGTAGCAACGATGACAATCTCAGAAGAGCGTAAAAAAGAAGTTGATTTCTCTGATGTTTATTTTGATGCCGGACAATCACTGCTTGTTAAAAAAGGAAGCGCCATTAAAGGTCTTGAAGATTTGAAGAGCGGCACGAAAGTTCTTGCTGTTAAAGGTTCGACATCAGCAAAGAACATTCGTGAAAAAGCCCCTGACACAACTGTTTTAGAATTTGAAAACTATGCTGAAGCATTTACTGCCTTAAAAGCTGGTCAAGGAGATGCTTTAACGACAGATGATTCTATTCTTTACGGTATGGCTGACCAAGATTCAAACTTTGAGCTTGTTGGCGGAACTTTCACAGAAGAGCCTTATGGAATTGCTGTTAAAAAAGGAAATGAAGAATTAGTTAATGCTATTAACGATGCTTTGAAGAAGTTAAAAGAAACTGGAAAGTATGATGAAATATATAGCAAGTGGATTAAAACTAACTAGTATCAAATGATGTCAGGATGAGCAATTGCTCATCCTGACCACTTTTTATAAAAAGGAGGGGAAATCAGTTTGCTTGATTTTACAATACTTACTGATAATTTAGACACATATTTAGAAGGATTTAAAAATACAGTGTTTTCTAGCATTATGGGACTTATTGGAAGCTTTTTTCTTGGGATTATTGTAGCAGTTATGAGAATTTCCCCATTTAAACCACTAAATTGGCTTGGAACTGCATTTGTTGAGTTCTTCAGAAATATCCCGCTTCTTATTATTGCTTTCTTCTTTTTTAATGGTCTTCCTGCTATTGGTGTAACTTTATCTGGTTTTACTGCTGGTACAATTGCCTTGGCGATTTATACAGCTTCATTCATTGCTGAAGCAATTCGAGCAGGCATTCAATCGATTCCGAAGGGACAAATGGAAGCAGCAAGGTCTTCTGGTCTAACATACTTGCAAGCGATGAATGTAATCATATTGCCCCAGGCAATAAAAATAGTCATTCCACCGATTGGAAACCAGTTTATTAACCTTGTCAAGAATTCTTCTATTTTAGGAATGGTAGCTGGTTTAGATTTAATGTATTTTGGTGATATTATTTCGTCAAATACATTTGTGACATTTGATGTATATATTTTCGTAGCAATCTTTTATCTTGTTTTAACCATTCCATTAAGTCTAGGCGTTGGCTATCTTGAAAAACGCTTGGCTAGAAGCCATTAAGGAGGGGAACTATGGATTTTATTGGAGCTCTCTCAGTCGATCATTTAAAATTCCTCGGTACTGGCTTTATGGTGACGCTTTACATTGCATTTATATCTATTTTCTTGAGCTTTATCATTGGAATCGTTATAGGAACTTTACGATATGCTAAAATCTCAGTATTATCAAAAGTCATAGCAGTGATCGTAGAAACCATTCGAAATACTCCGCTATTGTTAATCATTTTCTTTACCTTTTTTGCACTGCCGGAAATTGGGATCAAAATGAGTAAGCCTGTAGCTGCCATCACTGCATTGACAGTATTTACATCAGCCATGCTATCTGAAATTGTAAGGGGCGGATTAAATTCTATTGATAAAGGTCAAATGGAGGCTGCCCGGTCATCAGGGCTAACATATATTCAAGCATTATTTAAAATAATCATGCCTCAGGCCTTAAGAAGAATGGTACCTCCGATTGTAAGTCAATTTATTTCTTTACTTAAAGATACATCACTATGCGTAATTATTGCTTTACCAGAACTGATGCGTAATGCTCAGATTATCTATGCACAAAATATTAATTATATAATTCCGATATTTATCGTTATTTCAATCATGTATTTTGTTGTGAACTATGGCCTGTCATTAGTTGCACGAAGGCTGGAAAGCAGACAAGTATAATAAATGAGTGTCAATCAACCGATTTTCTTTGCAAGTTAGAGAATCGGTCTTTTCATTTAAGAAAACCTAAATTAATCATTGTTAATGAAAAGAAAGCAAAAATGATTGACTTTTTCTAAAAAATTAATAT
>NZ_JBALOZ010000125.1:0-24960 GCF_036965125.1 Bacillus sp. JJ1503 | reverse complement strand
ATTTCTACTAAGTTCAATAGCAATTGTTTGGATACCTACATTCTTATAAAATATTAAACTTATTCTAAAAAAGTTTTATCTGCAGAATATTTCATCTTTTAAAACAATTCAGTTATTATGTATTGTTTTGTCATTTTTTCTATTATATAATGCTTTTAATTACTGAAATTGTAGATTGTTGACAATCTACAATTTTAACGATTGTCTACTGTAAATGACTAAAGGATGGATAGATTGGTATGAACAACAAAATTGTGTACCCAACTTTAAAGGATAATGTTGTAACCATCATTAGAAATAAAATTATTAAAGGTGAATTATTGCCTGGAAGTAGAATTATTGAATCAGAAATTGCAAAGGATTTGGAAATTAGTAGGGGCCCGATTAGAGAGGCACTGCGTCAAATTGAGCACGAGGGTTTGATTGAATACAAATCCAATAAAGGATGTACTGTCCGGACAATTGATGCCAAAGAGGTAGAAGATATTTATTTAATTAGAGCACATTTGGAGATGCTGGCAGTGGATATTTGTGATGGTAAATATAAAATGGAAACGATTCAAGAAATGGATAGCTTACTCGAGGAAATGGATGCGTCCTCAAAAGAAAGGGAAATTTATCGTCTAGTTGAATTGGACGAGCTTTTCCATACAAAAATAATTAAGGAATCAGGAAATGAAAGGCTTTACGATGTATGGTCAACATTCTGGAGTGCGAATGTTGTCATTTTTACCTCAACATATAATTTGAAGTTAGCAGATTCTAAAGATCAGCGTCCCGCCCATGAAAGAATTTTGAATACGATTAAAATTGGAGATAAAGAAGAAATAAAAAATTCAATTAAACGTCATTATATAAGATCGGCAAATCCATTTAAATCTATTTAAAGAATCCTTTTTAGCAGTTATTTAAATAAATAATTGTATTTTTTTAACTATTCAAATCCTATAGAATGCAGTTTCTGTAAAGAGATATGATCAAAAAACATCTGAAACGCATAGATACTTGAGAGGGGGAATGTTAAAGTCATAAAAATTTTGGATAATCAGCATATTTACTAGAAGGTAAATCCTGTTGAAGAAACTTCAAATAACGAAAAACTAGATTCATGTTGTCCTTTGGGGAATTCTAACAACAGGGAATAGGAGTTTAACAAATTGAGAGGGGGATTTCAATTGAAAGAAACGATTAGAAAAGATCATGTTATTGAAAACTTTTTCGGTGTTGAAGTAGCAGATCCCTATCGTTGGCTGGAAGATGAAACTCTTCCAGATACCAAAAAGTGGACAGAGATGCAAAACGAGCGAACTCGAGCATTATTAGATGGCCAGGTTCAAAAGGAAAGTATTAATAAGAGGCTCAAAGAGCTCTATGATTATGAGAAATATTCAACACCGGAGAAAAAAGGAGATTATTATTACTTTTTCAAGAATGACGGTCTCCAAAATCAACCTGTCTACTATCGTACTTTATCATTGGAAGATAATGTATTTGAAGTGGTTTTGGATCCTAACCAGCTAAGTCATGAAGGTACTGCTGCCATTATGAACATTTCATTCAATCAAGATGGAACGTTGATGGCTTATGCTGTCTCCTATAACGGAAGTGATTGGGAAGATGTAAAAATCAAAGATCTTAAAACGGGCTTGGACTACCCTGAAACGTTAAAATGGTGCAAGTTTTCAAGCTTTGCTTGGAGTGGGGATTCATCAGGCTTTTTCTATAATCGATATCCTGATCCCTCGACAGTGAATCCTGGAGAGGACAGTTATTATAATCGCGTTTATTTTCACCAGGTGAACACTTCACAGACAGAAGATGAATTGATCTATGAAGAGCCGGATCGTAAAGAGCGTATATTTTATCCGTCTATTACCGAAGACCATCAATATCTTATCTTGCATGTAACTCATGGGACGGAACCAATAAATGAAATTTATTATAAACATCTGACTGGTTCCGATATCTTTAAGCCTGTAATTGAAAAGGTCCCTGCGTACTTCACTTTCTTAGGCAATGATGGGTCAACATTTTATTTCGAAACAAATGATTATGCACCAAAAGGGAAATTGATATCTGTAGATTTGGAAAATCCTGCACAGGAAAATTGGAGAGAGCTAGTTTCTGAGAAAGAAGATCCAATTGCCTTCAGTAAAATGTTGAACGGCAAGTTCATCGTTTGTACTATGCATGATGCCCACTACAAAATGACCATTTATGAGAAGGATGGAAGTTTACCAATCGAGTTGCCACTTCCGAACTTTATTACAATCAACGATGTTAAAGGGACAAGCACTTCATCTGAAATGTTTGTCAGCTATACATCCTTCCTCCATTCGTTGAAGGTAATAAAATATGACTTCGAAACCGGAAAATTGATGAATGTTTTCTACAAGCAAGGTAGCGAATCGACTGAACGATTTGAAACAAAGCAAGTATTTTACCCTTCAAAAGATGGAACGATTGTTCCGATGTTCCTTACCTATAAAAAAGGGCTGGAATTGAACGGAGATAATCCGGTATTACTTTACGGATACGGCGGCTATACCGCATGTATGACCCCATCCTATTCTCCATCGCAAAAGATGTGGATGGAGCAAGGAGGCATCTACGCAGTCGCAAATATCCGTGGTGGCGGGGAATATGGACAAGAGTGGCACCGGGCAGCACTTTTTGAAAAACGCCAAAATAGCTTTGATGATTTTATTGCTGCATCGGAATGGCTTATTCAAGAAAACTATACCAATTCGTACAAACTGGCCATTATGGGTGCAAGTAATGGTGGGCTTCTAGTTGGGGCATGTATAACGCAACGCCCTGAATTATTCGGAGCGGCACTATGCTTAGTCCCTGTGACAGATATGCTGCGTTTCCAGCGTTTCACAGTAGGCCGTTTTTGGACAACGGAGTTTGGTAATGCGGAAAAAAGCGAGCATGATTTTAAGTTCTTGTATAGCTACTCACCCTTACATAATGTCAAAAAGGGTACAGAGTATCCGCCTACCCTTATTTCTACTGCTGATACCGATGACCGGGTTGTGCCGATGCATGCAAAGAAATTTGCTGCTACTTTACAGGAAGCACAAAGTGGAAATAACCCAATCATCCTAAGAGTTGAGAAAAATGCTGGTCACGGGCAAGGAAAGCCACTATCCAAAGTAATTGAAGAGGAAGTTGATTTGTACACGTTTTTATTTAAAGAACTAAATATCATTTTTAAGGAGAGTTGACCGTGAAGAAAATTTTGATTTTTCCAATACTTGCGATCATGCTAGTCTTTGCCGGCTGCAGTAAATCCAATCCGTTAGTAGAATCTAGTAAACCAGCAAGCAATGAGGCTGAAAAAGGTGAAAAGTCCGTTGTTATTGCATTAGGATCTGACCCGGTTCATTTTAACCCGAATGTTGGAGATGGCGGATCTGGGTACATCACAGCCAATATCATGAATTCTTTAGTGAAAATTGATGACGGTTATAATATCTTACCGGATCTTGCTGAGACTTGGGATATTTCAGAAGATGGGAAAAAGTATACATTTCACTTGTTTAAGGGAGTTAAATGGCATGATGGCGAGCCGTTTAAATCCAAAGATGTAAAGTGGACCATTGATACGATCATTAAAGAAAAAGGATTTATCGTTAACCAGCTTGGTTCTATTGACAATATCGAGACGCCAGATGATGACACGGTCGTGATCAATCTCAAAGAGCCGAATGCAGCGATTTTAAGTATTCTATCTGGTGCATTGATCATGCCTTCCCACCTATATGAAGGAACAGACTGGGTAACCAATCCGGTCAATAAAAATCCAGTTGGGACAGGTGCTTTCAAATTGAAAGAACATAATCGTGGTGTAAGTCTTGTATTGGAAGCGAATAAAGATTATTTCCGTGGGGCACCAAAACTTGATAAGCTAATTTTCTCTGTTATCCCAGACGAAAATACAGTCGTACAGTCGTTCTTAAATGGGGAAGTAGACGTCATTGACTACAGTTCAGCGATTACACCAGCAGCTGTACCGGGATTAGAGAAACGAGACGATGTAAAAATAGTTAAAACTCTTTCCAATTCAAGACAATATATGATAGCAAATACAGCGAAGAAGCCATGGGATGATGTTCGGGTTCGTGAAGCTTTAGCCCTTGCAATCGATCGGGACGAATTGGTAGCAAAAGCGCATAAAGGATATGGCTGGAGGGCAGAAGGCTTTTATACTCCAGCGGTAGAGTGGGCTTATAACGATAAGGATCTCATGCCAGAAAGAGATATTGAAAAAGCGAAGCAATTACTTGATGAAGCTGGGTTAACCGCTGATAGCAACGGCGTTCGAATAAAAGACCTGGAAATCCTAATCTTCCAATTCCCGGTTTTTGCAGATATGGCTAAAGTTGTACAAGCAAATTTAAAGGAAATTGGTATTGAATCGAAAATTTCCTCTCTTGAGTACTCTGCATGGGATGAAAAAGTCCGTAGCGGTGACTATGAAATTACTATTTTAGGCGGCAACCATGGCATCGATCCTGAAGGCTTATTTGTTCGTGTAGGTACAGAAGGTTCTATGAACTTGATGAATTATAGTAATCCAGAAATAGATAACCTGCTAGCAGAAGGTTTACGCGTTACGGATCAAGATGAACGTGCAGTTATTTACAAAGAAGTCCAAAAAATTATGTCTGAAGATTTCCCTGTCATTCCGTTAACAGAATGGATGTATATCTTTGTCATGAAAGATTATATTTCCGGTCACCCGATTGATGACGGAATCGGTGAAGTAGCGGCGGCAGAGTATTCCATCTTAGATACGGCCAAGTAAGTATTTCTATTAATCTACCAATGGCAATGTATTTTTACATTGCCATTGATGTTCATACAGAAAGAAGGTATGACGATTTGAGACAGTTTATTATTAAACGCTTATCCACTGGGTTTTTGGCAGTTATAGCAGTCATGACCATCAGTTTCTTCATTATGCATGCAGCCCCCGGTGATCCGATACGAATTTTAGCGGGAAGAGATAATCCATCTGAAGAAATGATAAGCGAACTGCAGAAAAAATATGGCTTGGATCAGCCTGTCCATATTCAATTACTATCTTATTTAAAAAACGTGGTCAAGGGAGATTTCGGAGAATCCATTCTTTATAATGAACCAGTCATGAAACTTATTGTTGCGACAATGGGTCCATCCTTGTTATTGGCCCTTACTGGAGCCGTTATAGCCCTTATTATTGGAACAGCATTAGGACTCTATGCCGGTCAGCATTACGGCTCGAAAAGGGATAAGGTCATCACCGGATGGGCGTATATTTTTAATTCTATGCCTTCGTTCTGGTTGGCCATTATGTTTATCATGATTTTTGCTTCATGGCTAAATGTCCTTCCGACTTCCGGAATGATGGATTTACGAAGTAATTATACGGGCTTGCCTTATTATACGGATATATTGAAGCATTTAGTGTTACCTGTCGCTACGCTATCGCTTATTCAAATTCCTACCTATTTTAAAATTGCACAGACCACCGTACTGCAAGTAAAATCCGAGGATTTTGTCACGACTTTCATGGCTACTGGTATGAGTGAGAGGAAAATCTTCAATAAATACGTTTTGAAAAATGTATTGCTTCCAACAGTTACTGTATTCGGTCTTACCCTTGCTTATATTGTTTCCGGTTCGGCCTTAATTGAAATCGTCTTTTCATGGCCCGGTACAGGAAGGCTTATGTTAGACGCCATTATGCGCAGAGACTACCCGTTGCTTATGGGAATCTATTTAATTATGTCTGTTTCGATTGCTGTCATGATGGTTGTAACTGATGTCGTTTACGCCTTTATCGATCCAAGAATTCGGTATAAGTAATTGGGCCGATACGATTCTACAGATGTAAAAGTAGTTCAGAAAGGGGTAAAAGACTTATGGAACTTGTAAAAAGAAACGATGCCATCTTTAAAAAGTCGTTCTCAGCGATCCAAAAAAATTCACTTCTTAGATCAGGAATTTTTATCTTATTCATCATCTTACTAGTTGTTGCATTTGCACCCTTGCTTGCAACTCATGATCCATATGTATTAGGTGATGATTTATTGGAGCCCCCTGGCAAGGATCACTGGCTTGGAACGGATGGCTTGGGAAGAGATATTTACAGCATGATCCTTTATGGGGCAAGAACATCGCTTTTGATTGGATTGGTTTCAGCGCTCATCTCTGGTGTTATTGGTACGCTGGTCGGTGCTGCAGCTGGCTACTTCGGTGGAAAAACGGACAGAATTATTTCGGAAATCATCAATGTCTTTTTAATGATTCCATCTTTCTTCTTAATTTTGATCGTTGTTGCGTTATTCGGCAGTAACTTGCTAAATGTGATGATCGTAATTGGTTTGACTTCATGGCCGAGCAATGCCCGCCTTATGAGGGTCCAAGCGATTAGTCTTAAGGAGCGAGTGTTTATCCAAAGTGTAGATACAATTGGAGAAAATCATGTCTCTATTCTTTTTAAATATATCATTCCAAATGGCATTTTTCCCGTTATTGCCAACACGACACTTAGTGTTGCGGGGGCAATATTGACAGAAGCAGGTTTGAGCTTCTTAGGATTAGGAGATCCGAATTTAATCAGCTGGGGTCAAATGATTTTTGATGGAAAGGCTTATATGACATCAGCTTGGTGGATTTCTACCTTCTCCGGTCTTGCGACAGTTATTCTAGTCGTTAGCTTTTACTTGATTGGTGATGGTCTGAATACTTTGCTGAATCCTAAACGTAAAGGTGAATAGTTAGGAGGAGCTCCGTTGTGAATATTTTAGAAATAGAAAACTTAAATGTTGTATACACAGGCAGAAAGGAAAAGGTCTACGCAGTTAACGATGTCTCCTTGTCAATCGCAGAAGGCGAATCCGTAGGGATTGTCGGGGAAAGCGGATCTGGAAAATCAACGCTTGCAATGGCGGTTCTCAGGCTTTTGTCTGAGAAAAAAGCAGATGTATCAGGCACGATTAATTTCCAAGGAAAAGACATCTTAAGTATGAGTTTAAAAGATTACAAGGAGATTAGGTGGAAAGAAATATCGGTCGTGTTCCAAAAATCAATGAATGCCCTCAGCCCGATACACAAAATCGGCGGTCAACTAGAGGATATTTATCGAGTCCATGAGCCGAATGAAAATAAAAAAGTAATCAAAGAGAAAATTCTAAAACTCTTTACGATGGTAAACTTATCTGACCGAGTATACAACCTTTATCCGCATGAATTATCCGGTGGGATGCTGCAGAGGGTCTCCATCGCTTTAAGCCTTATTCATAATCCGTCATTCATTGTTTTGGATGAAGCAACGACAGCATTGGATGTTGTCACGCAAGGGCAGATTTTGAGGGAAATTAAAAAGCTTGAAACAAAAATTAAAATGACGAGAATGATGATTACACATGACATTTCCGTTGTTGCTACGTCTTGTGATAAAGTGGTCGTCATGTATGCGGGAAAAGTAATGGAAGTCGGCAATGTTAAGGACGTATTAACGAAGCCTGCCCATCCGTACACACAAGGGTTACTGAATTCCTTTCCTTCGTTAAAAGGTGAAAAAAAGCAACTGACTGGAATTAGAGGATTTCTGCCTGATTTATCAGAAAGGCAAAATGGTTGTATTTTTGCACCAAGATGTGATTTCGCAAAGGATATTTGTCGAAATGTTACTCCGAAGGACTATGAAGTCGGTTCGAACCAACGGTCTGCCTGTCATATGCATGGGAGTGAATATTATGAAAACAGAAGAGCGAACTAAACCGATAACGGATAACACAAAAAGAGAAGAACAAAACGTTTTAGAAGTAAATAATATAAGCAAATGGTTCGAGCAAAGATCTTCTTTTTTACGACCTAAAAATTGGGTGAAGTCCGTTGATAAAGTCAGTTTTAAACTGGCTAAAGGTGAAGTATTAGGGGTAATCGGTGAGAGTGGCTGTGGAAAATCGACATTGGGGAAGGTACTTATTCATTTGGAAACACCGACGCACGGAGATATTTTGATTAATGGGTCCTCGTCAGCCGAACTGATTAAAAAAGATAAGAAGTCATTCAAACGTAATTTACAAATGATTTTCCAGAATCCTTTTGACACCTTTCCTCCAGGCCATACAATAGGAAGATTAATGATGAGGCCGTTGGAGATTCATAAAATTGGATCTTCACAAAAGGAGCGTTTTGAACTTTGTAGGACAACCCTTGAAAATGCTGGATTGAAACCTGGAGAGGAATTTATGGCTAGGTATCCACATGAATTGTCAGGAGGGCAATTACAAAGAATCTCTATTTTGAGAGCGATGTTATTGAATCCGACTTTTTTGGTAGCGGATGAGCCTGTATCGATGCTGGATTTATCAGTTAGGGCCGACATTATCAATATGTTGATCAAGCTGACAAAGGAAAATGATACCGCCATGGTCTTCATCAGCCATGATATCGCGGCAGCTAGGTATATTTCAGATAAAATAGCAGTCATGTATTTAGGAAGAATCGTAGAAATGGGAGACACAGAAGATGTAATTCATAATCCTCAGCACCCTTATACACAAGCTTTGATTTCAAATTGTGCTTCGATCGATTTTAATGAAAATGAAGACCCAATCCGGATAGATGGAGAGCCTCCTACCCCTGTAAATCCAGGACCGGGATGTTATTTTGCGGATAGATGCTTCAAAGCGACAAGTAAATGTCGTGAATCCTATCCTGACTATGTGAAGAAGGACAACGACCATATTTACAGTTGTTTCTTTTAAGGATGACAAATAGAAAGCCTTGCAGGATAGTTTATCGTGCAAGGCTTTTTGTGTAGTACGAGGGATAATAGGCGCCTCTCATACAAAATTATTTCTTCTCTTCTAAACGAGTTTTAATATATTTAAATCCGTTCTCTATATGCTCTTTCATAGCAATAGCAGCTTCATCTTTATTTCTATTTTCTAATGCCTGAATAATTCTTTTATGTTCTTCATAAATTTCGTCTTTCCGGCTTTCGCTGTAAGACGAAACATTTCGATTATGCAGGATTACATCATTAATTTGTCCAATCAAATTGGTAAGTGTATTATTATTTGCATATTCAAATAAGGTTTCATGTATTGAGGTATTGATTTCTGTGTATTTTGTATAATCGTTAGTTACCTTTGATTTCTCCAGGAGTATTTTTAATTTTTCTATTCCTGTTTCATCAATTTGTTCTACTGCTAACTGGATTGCTTTTACCTCCAAAGCTTCGCGACACTGATATACTTCAACGAGTTTCTGAGATGAGAATTCTTGAACAACTACCCCACGCCAAGGAATAATTTTGACAAGTCCTTCGGAAGCCAACCGTCTAAAAGCTTCACGAACTGGGGTTGAGCTTACATTCATTTGTTCACTCACTGCTGTCTCAGTAAGACGCGTGCCTGGTTCTATTTCTCCATTAACAATAGCTGATTTAATATTGTCATATACAACCATATTTAATGGTTTCCGGTTGACAGTTTTAATTTTGGATATGCTCAAAACATTTCCTCCTTAGGCTGCCCATTTATATGAACTTCCTCTTTTACAAATAACCATTTAATTAAAGAATAAATTACCATTATTAAAATTACAATTAAAATTTAAGAGATGTGATTTTGCAATGATTATACTAACAACCTGCTCTGACATAATCATTGAATCACTGCAGCTACTTGGAAATCTGTTAATTCATTCTTAAATGGAGTAAAAGGAAAAAGAAGAATCGCCATGCTATGCATCGTGATTCTTTTTATTTTTGCTAAAAAGCTTCGCCTCTCTGGCTTTTCTTTCCTGCAAAATTTTGATTTGTAATGTCACCAACACCGCCTCTCACAAGTAATGGATCGATTCCTCAAGCTAATATTTTAAAGGGAAGAAAAAAATATTTTATATATTCTATAGAATATAGTATTGAATATTTTAAATAATCAACCTATAATAAAGTCTAACTAAAGTAAATAGTAATAATTGTTCAAATTTTTACGATTTACTGTTAGATAATCATTTTTCATATAGGAGGAATAAAATTGAACCGAATTTTGATGGGTAAAGGTGCACGTACGATTGTAGAAATATGTGCGGGTGTAAAACCAGGCGAGCAGGTTGTGATTGTTACGGAACCAAGACAAATGAAGATTGCTGAAGTTATTGGTTCTGCAGTAGATGCTGTGGGTGCTGAACCAACGATTGCAGTGATTACTCCACGCGAGTCTGATAGTCAGGAGCCGCCGGCAACAGTTGCAGCTGCAATGAAGGAAAGTGATGTTTTCATTAGTGCGGTATATACATCCATAACTCATACAAAAGCAGTAAAAAATGCGGTAGCAAATGGTTCAAGAGGGGTAATGTTAACTCAGTTTGATGAGCAAATGCTTATAAAGAGTGGGGTAAATGCTGATTTTCCGAAAGTAGCCCCTATTTGTTACGCTGTTGCCGAGGCTCTTGAAAATGCAAACGAGATTATTTTAACAACTCCACATGGAACAAATTTAACAATGTCGGCTACCGGCAGAAAGAGTAATGCAATGACTTGTATGGTGAAACCTGGGCAATTTGCACCAGTGCCAACAGTAGAAGCGAATGTCTCACCGCTTGAAGGAACAGCAAATGGGACGATCGTTGCAAATGCGAGTATTCCTTATATCGGTATTGGAGCAGTAGATGAGCCAGTTACTGCCATTGTAAAAGACGGAATGATCACTTCTATAACAGGTGGAAAAGAGGCAAGAATTCTTTCTGATAATCTAGCATCGAAGAATGATCCAAATGTTTATAATATTGCTGAAATTGGAGTGGGTCTAAACCCAGAATGTAAGTTTATCGGTTCCATGCTAGAGGATGAAGGGGTATATGGTTCGGTACATATTGGAATCGGTTCTAGTTTGACTTTAGGTGGTAACGTAGTTGCTGCTTGTCATTACGATTTAATTATGACAGATGTAACTCTAGTCGTTGATGGTCAGACAATTATTAAAGACGGCGAAGTCTTAGTAGGACAAACTGCAATAGAAACCGTTTAAACATAGGGCGTTAAATCAAGGGAAAAGCTAGATTAATAGTATCTCCCAAACGCTAATCAAACAAAATGGAGGAGAAATCTATGAAAAGAAGTTATTTATTGTTCCTGCTGTTTACTGCTTTTTCACTTTTGTTAGTGGCATGCAGTAATAAAGAAACGGCTACAACAAAAACTGAGAATGGCAATGAAACAAAAGAGGAAGCCCCAAAAGAACAAGTATTAACAATTGGATTACCGACCGATATTGATACATTTGATATTCATAATACGACCAGTAGCGGTACAGAGGCAGTATTAACCAATATGTTTAGCTATTTATATAAAAGAACAGACCAACTAGAAGTTCAACCCGATCTTGCTGAAAGCCACAAGATAATTGATGATAAAACGTGGGAATTTAAATTAAAGCCTGGTATCACTTTCCATAATGGCGATCCATTAACAGCAGAAGACGTAAAATTTACTTTTGAAAGAGTCGCAAAAGATACCTCTTTAAAAAGAAATTCATATTTTGTTAATTTTGAAGAGGTTGAGGTAATTGATGAGTTAACGTTGAGAATTCATACGAAGGAAACTGAGCCATTAATGTTAAATAGAATTTCACGAAATGGTTTAGGAATTTTGCCTAAAAAGTACATTGAAGAAAAAGGATTAGACAATTTCCTGAAAAATCCAATTGGCTCCGGTCCATATCAATTTGTTGAATGGGTAAAGGATTCTCATATTACATTTAAGCCATACATTGATCACTTTGAACTTAAGCCTGAATGGGATAAAGTTGTATTCCGTGTCATTCCAGAAACATCAACTCGCGTTGGTGAATTAATTGCTGGAGGAATTGATTTAACTTCCACAATTCCGCCAACTGAATGGGATCGAATTAATGACAATGAAGGCACTTCAATTACTGAAGGAGATACAACAAGAATCATGCAGCTTATTGTTCGTCATACGGAAGGTTCCGTAACTTCAGATCCACGTATACGTGAGGCAATAGACCTTGCTATTAATGATGAAGTGCTAGTAAAACACATAAATAAAGGTGCAGGAATTCCAACACAAACAGGTACTCCTCCTGGGGTAACCGGGGCTCATCCAACATTAAATAACTCTTTCGTTTATGATCCAGAACGTGCGAAGGAATTACTTGCTGAAGCTGGATATAATGGGGCTGAAATTAACCTCCAATCACCAAACGGAAGATATACATTGGATAGTGATGTAGCACAAATCATTCAAACAATGCTTGAAGAAGTCGGTTTTAAAGTGAAATTAGAATTAATGGAGAACAGCCATTATTTAGATGTTTATGATGCAAGACAAAACAAAGAGTTATTCTTAATTGGTTTATCTAACTCATTATTCGATGGATCCCATGCATTAGAATATTTCCACACTGAAGGTGCTAAAGGACTGACTGATTATAGCAACCCAGAATTTGATGAGCTTTTTGCTCTTTCTGAGAAAAATATGAATCTTGAAGAAAGAGAACAACAGCTACAAAAAATGCAAGAAATTGTCGCTAAGGATCTCCCGAATATAAATTTATATCAAATGAAAACAGCCTACGCAATAAGGGATCATATTACATTTGATGCTTCATTAACTGAACATTTTTATATTCCTAACATTCATAGAAAATAAAATGAGGGATTTTGGAGGGAGGTATTGATACCTCCCTTCTATAAATAGGGGTGAAATCATTGAGAAAATTTTTAGCCAAGAGACTAATGCAATTAATACCTGTCCTCTTCATTATTTCCTTCATTGTGTTCGGATTAGTGTATGTAGCGGGTGACCCTGTTACATTAATGCTTCCTGAAGAGGCAACGGCAGAGGAAAAAGAAACATTAAGAGAAGCACTCGGATTAAACAAACCGTTCATCGTTCAATATGGAATTTATGTACTTAATTTATTGCAAGGTGATTTTGGAGAGTCATTTAGATATAACACGGATGCATTATCGCTAGTTTTAGAGAGAGTGCCGGCAACGTTAGAATTAGCTTTTTACTCAATGGTCATCGCAGTAATCATCGCAATTCCCTTAGGGATCCTATCGGCTACGAAAAAAAATTCAATTATTGATGTTTTTGCTTCAAGTACTTCTGTATTAGGAAAAGCTTTGCCAAACTTTTGGATGGGAATCATGCTTATACTTATATTTGCTGTTAATTTCAAACTTTTCCCGGTGTCTGGCAGGGGAACGTTTGCCCATGTTATTTTACCAGCAGTTACATTAGGAACTGGAATTGCAGCAGAAATTACCCGTTTAGTCCGCTCGAATGTTCTGGAGATTTTACAGCAAGATTACATTAAAACAGCAAGAAGTAAAGGTTTAAGGGAATTTTTTGTTGTGTATAAACATGCGTTTAAGAATGCCTCTATTCCTGTTATTACAATTATGGCATTGCAAACTTCATCTGTTGTATCTGGTGCGCTAGTTACTGAAACGGTATTTGCATGGCCAGGTATCGGGCAACTCATTGTTCAATCTGTTAATGGACGTGATATGGCAGTGGTGCAAGCAGCAGTTTTTGTTATTGCCATTATGGTAATCAGTATCAATTTAATTACGGATATTTTATACAGACTTGTAGATCCAAGAATCAAATATTAAGGTGGGGAAAACCTTGACCATAAATGTACAGATTGAAAAACACAAAAAGATTACTAGAAATCGATCAAAGGGGTTTATTTTAGGATTAAGGTCATTATTAAGAAGTAAATTAGGCTTAACAGGATTTATTATTTTTTTGATCGCTTGTGTTACAGCAGTTTTTGCTCCGATCATTGCTCCGCATAACCCTGCTCAAATTAATACAGCCCATATGTTTGTTCCTCCGGTATGGATGGAAGGCGGGATGAGGGAATACATTCTAGGTACGGATAACTTAGGAAGGGATGTTTTAAGCAGAGTCATATATGGTACCCAAATTTCCTTGTTAGTCGGCATATTAGCTGTTGTTGTTTCTGGTGCCATTGGACTTGTCTTAGGCTTAGTTGCTGGATTTTATGGGGGCTTTATCGATAATGCATTAATGCGAGTAGTCGATGCGTTTCTAGCTATCCCAAATATTTTATTTATGCTTGTTATTTTAGGTGTATTAGGTCCAAGTTTATGGACATTAATCATCGTGCTTGGTGTTACGAACTGGATCATATATGCAAGAATGATCCGCGGAGAAGTATTGAGTATTAAAGAACGTGAATACGTCATGGCATCTAGATCAATAGGAACAAAAAACTTTCAAATTATTTTCAAGCATGTATTACCAAATGTTTTTTCTTCATTTATCGTTATTTCAACATTGAGTGTTGCGACAACGATTATTTTAGAGGCATCTTTAAGCTTTCTAGGATTAGGGGTTCAAGCTCCAACCGTTTCCTGGGGTGGGATGTTAAGTGAAGGTCGAAATCATTTAGCGACAAGCTGGTGGATTGCAACTTTTCCAGGTATCGCAATTACGATAACGGTTTTAGGCATCATATTTATGGGCGATTGGTTGCGTGATTTACTTGATCCGCGATCCTAGATGTATAGGGGGAAGATGAAGGTGAAGGTGCAAAAAAAGGAAACATTATTAGAAGTTAAAAATTTAAAGGTTGGTTTTGATACGGATAATGGCCCTATCCTAGCTGTAAATGATGTTTCTTTCAAAATTAATAAAGGTGAAATCGTTGCAATTGTAGGAGAATCAGGGTCTGGAAAAAGTGTAACAGCCAATTCAATTATGGGACTAATATCAGCACCGGGAAAAATTAACAGTGGTGAAATCCTATTTGATCAAAAAAATTTAGTTTCAGTTTCGCTAGGAGAAATGAGATCAATAAGAGGGAACGATATCTCGATGATTTTCCAAGAACCGATGACTTCTTTAAATCCATTGTTTACAGTAGGCGATCAAATTGAAGAAGCGATTCGCTTACATCAAAAGGTATCCCGCAAGGAAGCGAAGGAAAAAACAATTGAAATGTTAAAAAAGGTAGGAATTCCACGGTCCGAGAAAGTGTATTCATCCTATCCTCATTTACTAAGTGGAGGTATGCGGCAACGTGTCATGATCGCAATGGCTTTATCCTGTAATCCTAGATTATTGATAGCGGATGAACCGACTACTGCGCTGGACGTAACGATTCAAGCACAAATACTAGAACTTATGAAAGATATTATTCGTGAACAAGATACGTCAATTATATTAATCACCCATGATCTTGGGGTTGTTGCTGAAATGGCTGACCGAGTCATTGTCATGTATGCAGGACAAGTAGTTGAAGAAGCAGATGTATTTAAATTGTTTAAACAGCCAAATCATCCGTATACAAAAGGTTTATTAAATAGCACTCCGAAAATTCATGAAATGTATGAAGAACTGATTTCCATTGAAGGGATCGTTCCAAGTCCATCAGAAATGCCTAGCGGCTGCTTTTTTCATCCAAGATGTCCTGAAGCCAGGACAGATTGTTCCATAGAAGCTCCACAGCTTCTTCCGATGGGCACTGACAGTAGTGTGCGTTGTTGGCTACATAATGAACAGAAGGAGAAGGAGGCTGCTAATCAATGATTGAAGTAAGTGGGAATAAGAATGATCCTTTATTAGAAGTAAAAGGCTTAAAAATGTATTTTGACGTAACAGAAAAGAGATTTGCAAAAGAAAGACAATACTTACGAGCAGTTGATGGTGTTGACTTTTTTGTTCATCGAGGGGAAACACTCGGAATAGTTGGAGAATCAGGTTGTGGAAAGTCGACTACCGGAAAACTCATTATGCAATTATTAAAACCAACTGAAGGCACAATCGTTTTTGATGGTAGTGATTTAAGTAAACTGTCAAATGAAGAAATGCGAAAAAAGAGAGAAGATTTGCAAATGATTTTCCAAGATCCATATTCTTCATTAAATCCGAGAATGAGAGTTTTTGATATTATTGCTGAGCCATTAATTAGTCATCATGTTTTGTCAGGTAAAGACTTATATGATCGTGTGTTGGAATTGATGGAGGTAGTCGGGTTAAATCAAGCGCATGCATACCGGTTTCCACATGAATTTAGCGGTGGGCAAAGGCAGCGGATAGGAATTGCAAGGGCACTTGCTTTAAACCCAAAATTAATCGTTTGTGATGAACCTGTATCAGCATTAGACGTTTCGATTCAATCACAAATATTAAATTTATTAGTTAAATTACAGAAAGAGTATAACTTAACCTATATTTTTATCGCACATGGTCTTCCAGCCGTCAAGCATGTGAGTGATCGGATCGCAGTCATGTATTTAGGAAGAATCGTTGAAATCGGAAATAAAGAGCAACTATTTAATCATACAAAACATCCGTATACAGAAGGATTGTTATCTGCCGTACCGATCCCAGATCCTGAAATGAGAAATAAGAAAAAACGGATTATCTTAAAAGGCGACATTCCAAGTCCTGTTAACCCTCCGTCCGGATGCAGCTTCCACACTAGATGTATGTATGCAACGGAAAAATGTAAAGAAGTAGTTCCTCAATTGACGGAGCAAGAATCGGGGCATTTTGTGGCATGTCATTATCCGATTGCAAACAAAAATTAATAGGGGTGACTATACATGTATGATCAACGCAAGAATAAAATCCTTTCTCATATGAAGGATCATGAAGTAGAAACGTCCATTATTACTTCGAATTTAAATATTTACTATCTAACTGGCTATTACAGTAATCCTCGTGAACGGCTAACGGCTTTAATTATCAATGCTTCCGGAGAGGATGTTTTGATTGTACCGAGCTTGGACAGACAGGGAGCTGAAATCGCAAAAGTAACAAAGGTAGTGGATTATAATGATCATGAAGACCCTTATTTATTACTAAAAACATTAATAAATAGCAGTAAAGTCGCTTTAGAAGAAAATCATTGGACACTAGAAAGGTTTAGAAAGCTTTCTCAAAATGTCTCAGATATTGCATCTGTTGATATCGGTCCCTGGATTGATCAAATACGGAAAATAAAAAGCGCTGACGAGATATTAAAAATTAAACGAGCTATTTCGATAACGGAAGAAGCTTTGGAATATGGAATTAGTCTTTTAAATCCTAAAATAACCGAAAAAGAGCTGGCCCTTGAAATAGAATATAAAATGAAAAAATTAGGCGCGGATAAATTAGGTTTTGACGTGAAAGTCATATCTGGCGAACGGTCTTCGCTCCCTCATGGAAAGCCGAGTACACAACCCATTAAAGAAAATGCTTTTGTATTATTCGATATGGGTGTGAGCATTGAAGGATATGTTGCAGATATTTCAAGAACGGTCGTGCTAGGTGAACCAACAGAAAAAATGATTCATATATATGAAACAGTCAGGGAAGCATTGGAAAGGTCAATAGCTGCTGTTAAGCCTGGAGTTAAAATATCAGAACTAGACAAAATTGCAAGAGATTATATTCAATCACAAGGTTATGGGCCGTATTTTATTCATCGCCTTGGTCACGGATTAGGACTCGATTTACATGAATATCCTTCCATACATGAAGGCAATATAGATGCACTTGAACAAGGCATGGTGTTTACCATTGAACCCGGAATTTATATTCCTGAAATTGGCGGAGTCCGTATAGAAGATGATGTTTTAGTAACTGAGAACGGAGTCGAAGTATTAACAAAAGCGGATAAACAATTACGAGTAAAGGTGAGATAACAAATCGAAACAATCCAAATCGCAAAAAATGTCCTTAAGAATAATGTAAATGTAACAGAAAGTGATAAGCTGCTCGTTGTCATCGATTCTACTAAAAAAGAATTAGGTGAGATTTTTTACAAAGCTGGAAAAGAAATTGGAGCTGAAACGGTTCTTGTTCAATTTGAACCAAGTAGTAAATCGGGTGTGGAGCCACCGAGTATTGTGGCCGAAGCGATGAAAATGGTTGATGTTGCTCTTTGTATTACGGAAAATTCTATATCTCACACGAAAGCAAGAATAGAAGCCGCAAAACATAAAACTCGGGTAGCAACTATGCCGGGATTAACGCTGGACATGTTAGTTGAGGGTGCGCTCAAAGCAGATTATATGGACGTGAAGAGAAATGGTGATTTGCTTGCGAAAGTTTTAGATGAGGGAAAAGAAGTCGTGATAAAAACATTTGATAAAACATTATCTTTTATTATAGATGGTCGAAAAAGTAAAGCGAGCAATGGGCTATTATTAAATCCTGGAGACTCCGGGAATTTACCTTCTGGGGAAACGTTTCTTGCACCGGTCGAAGGTACTGCTAACGGAGAAATAATTATTGATGGGTCGATTGCTGATATTGGAAAAGTAGAGAGTCCAATTCTATTAAAAATAAAAGATGGAAGACTTATTGAAGCAGAAGGAAAAGAAGGTCAAAAATTACTTCAGTTATTAGGTGATGGAGACGGAAGATTCTTAGGTGAGTTTGGAATTGGGACGAACCGTGCTGCACGAATAACAGGAAATATTTTAGAAGATGAAAAAGTATACGGCACATGTCACATTGCTTTCGGAACGAATATTTCCTTTGGTGGAAGAATAAATGCTGGTGTTCATTTAGATGCAGTGGCTAAAACTCCAGAGATACTCATAGATGGGAAGCTGATTGTTGCTGAAGGGAAAATTCAATTATAATTTTTAAGATTTAAAAAAGATTTAAGCATGAATGTTTTTATGCTGTACTATTAATTAAAAACTAATGGGTTCCCTCTTTATGAAACACTTAAAATGATTAAATAGCTAAAGAAAATTATTGTCTTTAGTAAGGAGAAGAATATGAGCATTTCAAAAATTAAATCAGTGGGCAGGCAGCCATTAAATGTGATGGTATATGAGAACATTAAACATGCCATTATCGAAGGGGATATTGAACCTGGCACTCGATTAACGGAAACAAAAGTTGGGGAACAAATGAACGTCAGTACTACCCCAGTCCGAGAAGCATTTCGCAGGTTAGCTTCTGAAGGGCTATTGAAAATTATCCCGTGGCGAGGAGCCATCGTACAAGAGTTTTCTGGACAAGAGCTGATCGAAGTATACCAATGTCGTGAGTCGTTAGAAGGATTAGCCATTAAATTAGCCATTGAAACTATAGATAGTGAAGGAATAGAGAAGCTTGAAAGTTTAGTTGAAGAGTCTAAAGAGACGGATGATCTATCTGAATACGTTGAAATAAACTCCACAATCCATAATACCATATTAGAATACGCTCAAAACGAGACCCTTTCAAACTTACTTGGGCAGTTAAATGATGTGATTTATCATAACCGCAATATGTCTTCCTATAGTAAGCAAAGAAGAAACGAAATCTATTATGAACATCTTCAAATCGTCAGTGCAATCAAAAATGGTGATAAAGAGCAAGCGCAAAAAGCGATGGAGCTCCATGTTAATAATGGATATAGGTATATAAAAGAGAGATTGAAGAAATAGTTTTTTGGGCCAGCATCTTTTAATGGGTGCTGGCTGTTGTGGTTATGGGAAGTATGTAACAGATCCCTTTTATTCGTATAAGAATATAATACTCTGTTAACCAGTTAATCTATGATTCAAAATTTTTCTCCAAATCACATCGGATAGTGTAAATACACCTCTTAAATCTACAATTTAATTCTTCTTACGATTAGTTTCGAATGTTAAAATCATCTTTCATAAACTTATTCTTAGGACAAGTGTTATTACAATTACAATGTTCGCTTTAACACTCTCATTAAAGAAATATTACTGATGAATTTCATAAAGGTTTCTACATTCCCACGAAATTGACCCATTATTCTCGTAACTTATTATTTACGGTATTTCTATGTTTAATGTATTGAATATTTACGGAACCGTTTTCATAAATATTATTATCATATTATTAGAATTTTTAATCTACGGAACCGGAACCGTAAAAATATAGGGAGTGATGGTCATCCCAACAATTCGTGATGTGGCCAAAGAAAGATACAACGTTGCTAAAATCTAAAAGAAATTATCAGGATAAATTGTTGAAGGTTAATGAGGAATCAATGAAAAATTAAAGAGTTTTATTATGAAATTTCATCTGTAAGGAAAGAGTATGAGGAAAAAATTAGATAGAAGTGAAGAATTAAAAGGAGCAAAAAAAACAGATAGAAAGAGCTAACAACAAGAGAACCCGGTCATTTGATGATCCTCTACACTGCTTTAATAATTAATTAAAATATTGAGAGTCTGTAATGCATACTTGTATGCCCTTTATTATATGCCAAAATAGCTACCCGCTTTTTCTTAAGTGGATAGCTATTTTTAGGTTTGTCAATCTAATTAGGCAATTCCTGCTTTCATTAGCATTCCATCTAAAGGACGATCCATTTTGCTTTCCATCCACTTGGCAGTTTCAAGGAGATGTTTAAGGTCGACACCAGTTTCAATACCCATTCCATGCAACATGTTGACCATGTCTTCAGTGCAGACATTTCCTACAGCCTTTGGTGCGAATGGGCATCCGCCAAGTCCGGCAATAGAGGAATCGAATCTTCGTACACCTGCTTGATAGCCGGCGAGTGTATTGGCAAGGCCTAAGCCTCGTGTATTATGGAAATGAAGTCCTAGGGATAAATCCTTGCCAAAGTGTTCAAAAAAAGTTTTTATTACGATTTGTACTTGTAGTGGATTAGCTATACCGGTTGTATCTGCAAGGGTGATTTCAGAACAACCGGCTTCCAAAAACTTTTCCGTAACATCTAAAACCCTTGATAATGGTACTTCACCTTCAAATGGACATCCAAAAGCGGTACCGAGGACTCCAGAAACCCCCTTGTTAGATTCTACGCCTTCCTTAATAACCTTCGAAAGTTCATTTACCGCTTGTTCAACGGTCCTTTTTGCATTTTTTTGGTTAAATGTATCGCTCGTTGCGGTGACAACATGCAAAAAGTTCACATCAGTTTGGAGAGCGCGTTCAAGACCGGAGCGACTTAAGACAAGGCCTCCATAGCGGACATCATTTCTTTTTGGCAGTAGTTTAAGTAATTCTTCAGCATCTGCCATTTGTGGCACAACTTTTGGATTTACAAAGGATACGGCTTCAATATTACGAATTCCTGAATCTAACAACCTTGAAATTAATTCAACCTTTGTTTCAGTAGGAATTATTTTGCGTTCATTTTGTAAACCGTCACGGGGACCCACTTCACAGATTTCAATCATTTTACTTCCTCCCTTAATAGTTTATTATTTTTTATTTTTTCTAAGTTCTTCAAAACATTGTCGCGTCCCTGGAAAATATGTTCATGCATCGCAATTCGAGCGCGGTCCGATTCTTTATTTTTGATAGCCTCAAGGATGGTCTTGTGAACCTCTAGAGATTGTCTAAGTTGAAAGTTGTTATACCAATAGAATGATCGAAAAACAATTGGTATAACGATAACCTTAGAAAGATGAAAATGAATATGTGAATTTTTCGAGGCATCTAATATTGCCTCGTGAAACTTTTGATTCACATCTACTATATTTCGAATACTGAACATATCAAATTCAACATATTGGTCTATTACTGTTTCATATAATTCATTTGCTTTTTCCATTTTATCAATATCATTTTGAGTTCTATGAATGGCGGCTTGACCGGCTGCATAACTTTCAAGCAGTGTTCTTAAGTCGTATATTTGTTGAATATCCTTTTTTGTAAAATGCCTTACTCCTACTCCTCGTTTTAGGGGAATCACAAGACCTTCAGCTTCAAGTTGTCTTATTGCCTCTCTGATAGGAGTTCTACTTAAGTTCATTTGCTTGGCAAGCGATTCTTCAGCCAATCTTATACCGGGCTCAAACTCTCCAAGAATAATAGCCTCTTTTATAAATTCGTATGCATCCATGCTAACACCTCTAATCAATTGTATACAAAATGAAAATATTATTCAATGAACATTCAGTAAAATGCAATAAATTAAAAAATTTAGAATATTATATTGACTTTTTGTATACAGAGAATTAAATTTGTATACAAGAATAGGAAAATTCTAACTATAAAGAAATGATCTTTTAGTGTGGACAGGAGGGACTGTGATGGCTGAACAACGATTGCCATTAGAGGATGTACGTGTCATTGAGCTTGGTACTCTATTAGCTGGACCATTCTCTGGAAGACTACTCGGTGATTTTGGGGCTGAAGTCATTAAAGTTGAGCCGCCGGGTAAGGCTGACCCAATGAGAAATTGGGGGAAGTCTAAGGATAATGTAGGTCTTTGGTGGCCTATTCAATCAAGAAATAAAAAATCCATTACTTTGAATTTACGAGAGGAAGAAGGTCAGAAAGTTTTAAAGGAACTGGTCAAAGAAGCTGATGTTCTAATAGAAAATTTTCGCCCCGGTACAATGGAAAAATGGAATCTATCCTATGAAGAGTTATCTGAAATTAACCCTAAATTGGTTATGGTTCGTACCTCTGGTTACGGCCAAACTGGGCCATACAAACATCGTGCAGGTTTTGGAAGTGTCGGTGAAGCAATGGGAGGCTTGAGATATGTTACTGGCTTTTCTGATCGACCGCCTTCAAGGATTGGTGTATCAGTTGGAGATACATTGGCTGCTCTTTACGCAACCATTGGTTGCCTAGTTGCATTGCATGAACGAAATCATTCCGGAAAAGGTCAGATAGTCGATACTGCTCTATATGAATCTGTATTTTCAATAATGGAAAGCATTATTCCAGATTACTTACTTGCTGGCTATGTGAGGGAAAGGATGGGGAACATCCTTCCGGGTGTAGCTCCATCAAATATCTATTTTACAAAGGATAAAACTTACATTGTCATAGGTGCCAACGCAGATGGAGTATTCCGTCGCCTTTGTGAAGCAATGGAACAGCCTGAATTATCAGATGACCCACGTTTTGCAACTCACCATGCAAGGGCAGAGAATATGAAGCTACTAGATTCTATGATTGAAAATTGGACAAAAACACTTCCAGCAAAAGAAGCTCTCTCCATACTAGAGGAAAAAGGCGTGCCATCAGGACTTATTTATAATGCAAAAGATATCTTAGAAGATCCTCATTACAGGGAACGGGAA
Organism: Bacillus sp. JJ1503; assembly: GCF_036965125.1. Lineage (NCBI taxonomy): Bacteria > Bacillati > Bacillota > Bacilli > Caryophanales > Bacillaceae > Bacillus > Bacillus sp. JJ1503. The sequence goes on along the minus strand of NZ_JBALOZ010000125.1, from coordinate 1,908 downwards.
ATGATTATTAAACTTGACCATCCTGAACTTGGAGAATTCCCAATGCCGGGAATTGTTCCAAAATTAAGTAGATCCCCAGGTAGAGTCAAACATTTAGGTCCTGAAATGATGGGAAAACATAATAATGAAATTTACAAAGGGTTACTTGGTTTTAATGATGAAAGAATAAAGGAATTACAGAATAATAATATTATTTAAGAGGGCTGAATAATGGGAAAAACTTTATATGAAAAAATTTGGGGAAAACATATAGTTGTCGAAGAGGAAAATCAGCCATCAATTCTATATATCGATTTACATTTAATTCATGAGGTAACTTCACCACAGGCATTTGAAGGCTTAAGGATCAATAAACGAAGAGTGAGAAGACCGGATTTAACTTTAGCGACAATGGACCATAGCATTCCAACAACAAACCGATCCTTGCCTATTAGCGATGAAGTAGCAAAGAAACAGGTAGAAACACTTGTAGAAAATTGTAAGGAATTTGGAATTCAGCTTTTTGATTTACACAGCAGATATCAAGGTATTGTTCATGTCATTGCTCCAGAATTAGGTATTACCCAGCCTGGACAAACCATTGTATGCGGTGATAGCCATACTTCAACTCATGGAGCCTTTGGAGCCCTTGCTTTTGGGATAGGAACGAGTGAAGTAGAACATGTATTGGCAACCCAAACTTTAAAACAGTATCAATCTAAAACACTAGCAATCAATATAGAGGGAACTCTTCCTCAGGGAACGACTGCAAAAGACTTGATTCTCTCGATTATAGGGAAATACGGACATGATTTTGCAACTGGATATGTGATTGAGTACCGCGGGGAAGCGATACATAATTTATCGATAGAGGAACGGATGACTGTTTGTAATATGAGCATTGAAATGGGTGCAAGGGCAGGATTAATCCAGCCAGATGAAAAGACATTTGATTACCTGAAAGGAACAGTTTGTGCGCCAAAAGGAACTGAATGGGAAGAGGCTTTATCTGAATGGAAACAATTATACTCCGATGAAGAAGCGGTCTTTGATTTAACAATTGAATTTGATGCTACTGAAGTGATTCCTCAAGTAACATGGGGAACGAATCCCAGTCAAGTTGTAGGAATAACTGAAAGGGTACCTTCTTTGGAGGGGCTTCCTACAAGTCAATTGCGGTCAGCAGAAAAGGCATTGCACTATATGGGACTTACACCCAATGAACCGATAACAGATATTAAAGTCAATAAAGTTTTTATCGGCTCCTGTACAAATAGTCGGATTGAAGATTTGCGTAAAGCAGCTAAAATCGTAAACGGTTACAAGATAGCCGGTCATGTAGAAGCACTAGTGGTTCCTGGTTCACAGCTTGTAAAAAAGAAGGCTGAGGAAGAGGGAATAGATCAAATCTTTTTGGAAGCTGGATTTGAATGGCGAGAAGCAGGATGCAGCATGTGCCTTGGCATGAATGGCGATAATGTGTTACCCGAGGAACGATGTGCTTCAACGTCAAACCGTAACTTCGAGGGGAGACAAGGCAGAAATGCCAGAACACATTTGGTTAGTCCAGAGATGGCAGCGGCTGCAGCGATTGCTGGATATTTTGTAGATGTAAGAACTTGGCCGACTAAAGAGAATAAGGAGGTCAGGATTAAATGAAGTCTTTTACTGGATTCACTGGAATCGTAGCCCCATTGGATGTATCCAATATTGATACAGATGCGATTCTTCCAAAGCAATTTTTAAAGAGAATTGAAAGGGGTGGGTATGGTCAGTTTCTTTTTTATGAGTGGCGTTATGAAAATGGAAAGGAAAGATCAGATTTTGTATTAAACAAGGATCCTTACCGAAATTCTCAGATTTTACTTACCCGAAAAAATTTCGGATGTGGTTCATCAAGAGAGCATGCTCCATGGTCAATAGTGGATT
>NZ_JBALOZ010000124.1:0-7680 GCF_036965125.1 Bacillus sp. JJ1503 | reverse complement strand
GAACATCCAAATTTGAAAGGCACGAGCTTTCACCTTGGTACTAAAGATGCTCATTCCCTTTATGCAAAATATGGCTTTAAACCATTAGAGAACATTGAAAATAGTATGGCTAGGTCCCTTGATTGGGAAGCTATACATGACGGTTATAAGTTATCCAAATAATCAATTGCTTTATTTAACTAAAGGGCGCAATTCCGCGAGAATTATAGGAATTTTCCGTAAAAAACTCCTTCTCGATAAGGTTTTTTAATTGTAAAATAATGAGATTATTTTACGGGGAAATTTTTACAATGAGGAGAGAGTATGATGATAAGAAAACTAGATAAAAGTGATCACGAGGTTTGTTTTAATTTGTTAAAAACCAAGGCTGCTGAAAACTTATTTATTATTGGTGACATTTAGGCTTATGGATATGAACAAGAATTCCAAAAGCTTTGGGGAGAGTTTAACGAAAGTGGAGAATTAATTGCTGTTTTATTAAAATACGAGGAAAACTATATTCCTTTTGCAGTAGAATCATTTAATGCCGAAGGATTTGCTGAGATTATGTCTAATGACTCTGCTTTTAAGATGATGTCTGGACTAAAAGATATCACTGAAAAAATTGAGCCATACTTGGATAAGCACCTAAAAAGAAAAAGACAATTATATTATGCTAAGTGTACTAGATTAAATATTAATAAAAATAATATTGATTTTTCGAATGTACAACAAGCATTTCCACACGATGCTGAAGCACTTGTTGAATTACTAAACTCAATTCCAGAATTTAGTGATTCAACAATTACAGTAGAGAGAAAACGTCGAGGAATAGAAAATGGAACTTCACGTTCATTTTTTATTATGGAAGAAGGAAAAATGGTATCAACAGCATCAACGACAGCAGAAAATTCCTTATCAGCAATGGTTGTTGGTGTAGCTACGCTAGAAAACTATAAGAAAAAAGGATATGCAACCAACTGCATGCTCAAGCTTTGCAGTGATCTTTTACATGAAGGAAAAGAACTATGTTTGTTCTATGATAATCCAACAGCTGGAGTAATCTATAAAAGAATCGGTTTTGAGGATATTGGATTATGGATGATGTATACATATTGTTAAAGGTTCAAGACTATTCTTATTGGAGCCTTTTCTAATTGTGCTAATAATATAGTTAAGTAAGCATTGGTAACCTCTTCAGTTTTTAATAATATATTAGATCTTCAGCCAATCGGGCGCAATTCTTCAGGAACGAACTTATTTAAACTTGGCTCAGGTATGTGAACAAGGAATTTACCTTGTTCACAAGTCAGGACGTGGTTATGCGGTTTAAGGTTAATAATTATTTGATTAATGTTACTTTACAAGAATATGTGCTATATTTTAGTTGCTACATAGTAATTTAAGAATATAGAGGTGTATAAGAATGAATAAAACAGAATTAGTAAAAGTTGTTTCAACACAAGCTGAATTGACACAAAAGGATACTTCAAAGGCAGTTGATGCGTTATTTGATACGATTTCAAACACACTTGCTGAAGGAGAAAAAATCCAATTAATTGGATTTGGAACGTTTGAAGTACGTGAACGTTCAGCTAGAAAAGGTCGTAATCCACAAACCGGTGAAGAAATAGATATTGCTGCTTCTAAGATTCCTGCTTTTAAGCCAGGTAAGGAATTAAAAGAAGCTGTGAAATAATAATATATCTTAACAGTATAAATAACTCTTATATGAGAAGGAAAGAACTAAGAGTATTTTTTATTTAAAGATGATTGAGTATCTAACCACAGAACTCAAAAATTAATATTAATATTTTTTTCACTAAAGGGCGTATTTCCAGAGTATGGATCTGCGCTTTTTTGCATGAAAGGGCCATTTTATAGAGGAAGAGTCTCAAGAAAAATTGAATACTTATGGTAATGCTAGTGTGATGTTTGTGAAAGTTTTTACTTAAACAATAGGGCAGGTTAGTGCAATAAGATAAGGAGAAACTTTAACCTTACTAATTCGTAATTAAATTTAAGCAATTATTAAAACGGGGGGAGGTATTATGTCTGAAAAAGAAAGAGAAAGATTGAAAGCAACAGAACAACGAAAAAATCCTCGAGGTGCTTTAAACAATTCGTGGGCTCAAGCCCATACTGGAGTACCAAGCAGTGGTTGTTTAGTTAATTTATTTTCTGTCCTAATTATAATTGGATTTGTTCTCTTAGTAAGAGCGTGCTCAATCTAATCATTGAAGTAACTTGTGCGATAGGGAAAATTTGTGCTGTCAATACTGAAAGCTTTCTTATTGTGCCAACGGAACAGAATACATTATTTATGAGAATTAAATGGCTGAAAGCAAAGAAATTAATTTATCAAAATTTTTACCTATAACATTCGATTTAAATGTGAGTTCTCCCTTCTCGAATAAAAAATGCTAGTAAATATATCCGTCAATATTGGATGATATTCTCTCTAATTTTGAAAAATCACATAAACAGCTAAAGAAGGAGATTTGGTAGCATAATATCCACTATTCATTAAAGTAAGAGAGAACCTATTAGCCGTGTATTTAGAAGATGCCGGGCTTTTTCAGTTTCTGAAAGTAGCACGGCATCTTTTAGTTTACTTAATAGTTATTTTCACAGAACTGTAGTTAGAAGCATTACTAAACGGGTTGTAGTTTTTTTCAATATTGCCCGCCGCGTCTACAGCAAACCAATTGATAACAGTCGTTTTATCAATTTTCAATGATTCAGCAGATTCACGTGTTCCGGAAAGGCGTATATGAGCTGATTCAAATGTTGGACGGCTTCCATCAAGAGTATAGTAGATGGTAGCTGCTTCGCTGGTTTCAAACGATACTTCTACAGGGCCAGAGAATTTGCCGTTTCCAGGAACTGCTTTTGTTGATGGAGGCTGCTTATCCTTTGATTGGTTGTAGGCAACCTTGATTAGACTAATCAGTCCATTCGCAAATTCCATTGCTTCCTCGTGTCCTTCTTGATACGAAGGCTGGAATCCTACGGCTCGCCACCTGTTTGCTACAGAATCCCACAGATCTGCTCCAACTTCAAAGTTCCATGCATAAATACCCTTTTCATACCACAAATAATCAGCAGAGTTCCCAGCCGCGGAGTATAACACATCTGGAATTGGACCTGTACGGCTTGGCAAGATTACTGTTCCGCGGTGGTCCTGAATATCATTCAAGATTTCGTTGGATGCTGCCCAGTAGAATGCCTCCTGACCTGCAGTTGGTCGAGGCAATGTAACCCGATTTGGATCATAGGAGCCAGGGGACCACATGAAGTAACCGCCGTAGCTGTGAATATTCATTGCGAATTTAATATTTGGATTTTGGTCTGCCAGCCAGATAAGATTTCTTGCTTCAGGCTCTGAGTTTTCATACGGGCCTGAATATGTTCCGCTCAAGCAATTTGTATTGGAAGCACCAACAAAACCATCAAATACAGACCCTACAGAGTGGTTTCGGTTTAGGTCAACTCCCCAACTGTTGCGATTTGCTAGATCTGACTGAGTAGGTCCACAGTGGTTCGTCATATTTTTCCTTTGCATATTAAAATCATAGAAACTATAGTTCGCTCCATCAGGGTTTACTGAAGGTATCAGGAAAATGTCCAGGTTGTTCACTAGTTGTTTTGTTTCCCCGTCATGGGCATAATTCCTTAATAATCGCTCGGCTGTTTCAATTGTAACGAGCGGAGTAACCCATTCACGGGCATGCTCCTGCGCATAGCCTAGTACACCCGGCTTGGAACCGTCACGGTGCTTACCGATACGGATGGCTTTCACTGATTGCGGTTCACGGGAAATGTAATCTGGAGCATTTAAGTTGTCAGTTAACTTTGCTGAATTTGGATCAACTGTACCAGTACCTGCATTGCCGCGGTAAGTAGTGGCCGTAATAAGCGAATTTGCCTCAGTATTTAGGGCTGTAACAACCTGGCTTGCAGTACTTGTTACTTTTCCAGTATCATCTGTTGCCAATTCTACAATAATATTATTGTCATCAACTTTTACTGTTAAAGGATGGTTTGCTTCACTAGGGTTTTTAAATTCTACTAAAATATCGTTTCCGCCTTCATGTCCCCATGCTTTTGAGGAAACAACTACAGCTTTAGTCGTGGTAGACCCAATAGTTGCTTGGGAAAGACGGCGGTAGCCATTTGTTTGATATGGCATTTCAATAATTTCAACTAAATCCGGAAATTCTTTTGCAAGCTGCTCTGCTCTTTCATACAGATCATGTGGGTCCATATAATGGTCAACAAATCCTTTTACATAATGTTTTTTCGGACTGCCTTTTTTATCTTCACCAAGCCACTCTGTTACAGAACTTGTAGCTGAACCGCCAAGATTACTAGTTATGGTAACGCTTTCAGGAACAACTGTCACAGGAACCTCAAACCAATGATACATATATTCCCCATAGTCAGTAAATCGATTCAAGGTGGCTGTTTTTTCCACCCCATTTTCAATCCACTTGCCGGTAAGAGCTGTGCTTGCACTCACCCCGGCGCTTGTTTTTGCTTCTACATAAAGGAAGGTGGCAGACTGATTTGTATAATGGTCGGCTCGTAATACTTTAATAGAATCTTCAGCAGAAGCGATATTGAATTGCTGCTGTGCTGCTGCATTTCTTTCCGCAGTTCTTTGGTTCCACTGATCTTCTGTGATAAGTGTTTCCTTTACTTTAATTCCATACATTTTTAATTGTTCGATTTCTGAAGGAGTAACAACTACATCAACCTCCAACTCTTCCCCATGCTGATGGACCCTGTGAGTCAGGTCTATACCCAATTCAACCAGCTTATCAAGAGCCATTTTATTTGGAACCTCAAGCTGGACGATGGAAAGTGGCTCATTCGAAAGTATTGGTTCACCTTCAAGCTGTTGGGCACCTGTTACAAGGGGAGCGCCAAATCCGGGGTACAGGGTCGTAAAACTCAATGCACTGATTGCCGTTGCCAAGACGAGTCCATGCATAACTTTCTTTCTTTTCTTCAATCTACACACCTCCTATGTATTTCCACTATTGTGGACATGTTTATTATAGATTAAATATTAAGTATATTCTGTCAGTAATTGGTGTCAATAATTATATTTTTTTAATAGAATTTGTTGATTTCACTGCTAATTACTTAACAAATATTCAATAAAAGTTTGTGAATCATTGTACTAAAACAAACGGGGGCTTTAGTTAAAATAACAATCTTCAACTCGGGCGCGATTGTAGAATAACATTGGTATAACATGATCAAAATTTTATATACTACTCCATCTAGGTCAGTTGAAAAAGAATCCATTTTGATCAATCTTTTTTTAGTGAATTTTCAAATTTACCATAAAAAACAGGTTTGTAAGATGTTCTCGAACAAACTTTATTTCAAATCAACATAAGTTAGTAATTAGATAAAAATTAACAAGGAATGTCCCATATGAAAGGGACATTCCTTGTTTTAATTAGAAAATAACTTACATTTTTAAATCAAAAACCTTGTTTAAAATACTGGTTTCTAAGTCACGACCGAGTTGTTTAAGTCCCGACTGAGTTGTCGTTAGACACAAGTATTGTTGTTTAAAAAAAATGTCGTTTACTACAGTAACTCTAAAAGCCGACTACCACAACAATCCAAATATTACCTATTAAACAAAAGTTATATACTAATTGTAATAATTGTAATAAAACAAACTGACTGCATTATAAAAAAGTCTTTTACCGTGTTTATGAATTTTATCTACTCATTGGTAAACTATAACTGTTGCCACCTGCACAAAAAACAAAAAGGATAGCCACAGCAATCACTCTTTAACTAAAGCGCACGATTGTGGAAGAACAAGATAATGATTATGATCGCTGCCTTAAGCTTGTTTAACTAAAGCTACCCGCTAGTTAAAATACACCAAATAGTAGGCTGCCAATAATAACAAAGTTATTATTAAAAGTCTGAACAATCATGTTGTATTGGCTAGTATCAGCGTTCCCGTCTTCTTTACTGATTAGCCAAGAATCCCCTAATTAACTTCCCATACGAATACTTGAAAAAATCAGAACTACCCCTGCTTTTGCTATGAAAAATTTTTATGTGACAATCGGTTTTCCCCCTTAATCAATCGCTTAACTATTTATTTTATCTTTATTACGCTTTAAGTAATATTAAGTTTCAATTCCCTTATTGACCTTTATCGCTATATCTTTTAATATCCATTTAGCAGCGGAAAACACATTATTGGCAATATAGTCGTTCCTCAAGAAGCACGGAGAGGATTTTTTTTAAAATGGAACCGTGCTATCATTAAGGTTTGTTAGGAAGGTAAGGCTTTTCTCCTTATCCGCATTCCTTTTATATAGTTTAAAGAAAGTAGGAGTTGGTAGGATGTTTTTCTCGGGGAAGTTGCTGCAGTTGCCCATAAAAATTTTAACGGTGGCACTGCTGATTATACTCACGGTTTATTTAATCCGCAAATCTATCAATCTTTTCTTTGATAAAACGAAAATCTTGGATGGAAAGCGGGAAGAGACATTTAAGCAATTCGCTAACCAGATGACAAAGGTATTGGGACTGGTGTTCTTCCTTGTTTATGTGCTTAGCCATTTCTTCGACCTGACAAAGATTTTCACTGGTTCGGTTGTTTTAGCGGGTGCCTTCGCATTGATCTTCCAGCATATCATCCGGGATTATATTATGGGGCTGACCTACTTGTTTGAGCGCCAGATCCAACACGGGGATTATGTCATTATCAATGGAAATCGTCAGGGAAAAATCGAGGAAATCAGCATACGCCACCTGAAGATCCGCCAGTATGACGGATACCTTTATTCGATCTCTTATAGTAGCATCACGGAACTTCAGAACGGGAACCGGAAAATGCGAAGGGTGAACGAAAGCCTCGTCCTCAATTATAGGCAAAATCCGGACGATGCCTTCAAGGTGATGGAGGAAGTGGAACAAACATGCAACGAGAAATACAGTGAATACCTGCTGAAGGATGAGAACGGCGTTCCCGTGGAGAGTTTCAAATTCAACCAAATCACTGAACTGAACGTGGATTTCAGGGGGCACCGGTATTCAATATCAGGTCTAGTGAAGGAAGCGGATTTCGCGGAAGCAAGCAAAAAAGTGAGGTATGAACTGGCGATGGCTGCCTACAAGAATGACTTGATGATGGCAGAGAGCGGGGAATTGGAAGCCATGAAGGCTGGTCCTTTTCAACCCGGAAATATACGAACCTTTAAAGAAAATAAGAGGCAAATACTGTTGGAAAAGCAATTGGCTGTTGAAGATTTATAGTTTATGAATCCCTTTCTTCAAAAAAGCAGATTGCTATTTAAGCAGTCTGCTATATCCTCCTTAGATAAACCTTTAAAGTTACTTTAAGTACATTCCTTCACAATCTGTTTTGCCTAAAAGGGACTGGAAGCAAGTAAGAGGGAATTCTTGCTGTACCCCTTCGACTAAAAATACTGAAAGGCTGGTGTATTTCCCTTGAAAATTTTAGAAACAGATCGACTTACCCTTCGCTTACAAACAACCGACGATGCGGCATTTATCCTTGAGCTTATGAACGACCCCTCTTGGTTGAGGTTCATTGGTGATCGAGGTTTGAGAACAACAGAAGACTCAGCTGCCTATATATTGAATGGACCAATTCGTATGTATGAGGAATACGGTTTCTGTCTTTTTTTGGTG